>JAXDQG010000073.1:0-5387 GCA_034667945.1 Acidimicrobiia bacterium
GCAACAACTCGGTCAGCCCGGCTGCTCCCGTGATCACCAGGGTCTCGTCGAGACCTGCCGCCAAGGCGGCTTCGACCGCCCACAGCACGACGGGCTTGCCCCGCAGGAGCGCCAGAAGCTTGTGGGTGGGGCCGGAGAAGCGCGACCCGCCGCCGGCCGCGAGCAGGACGGCGGCGACGGTCACGGTGTTGAGCTGTCGGCGCGGGCGGCGCCGGTCAGTACGACCGGGGAAGCCCGAGGACGTGCTCGGTGACGTAGTTGAGGATCATCTCCTGGCTGATGGGGGCGATGCGCATCAGCCGGGCCTCGCGCCAATACCGCTCGACGTGGTACTCCTTGGCGTAGCCGAAGCCGCCGAGGGTCTGCATGGCCTGGTCGGCCGCCTGGAACCCGGCGTCGGCGCAGAGCCACTTGGCGATGTTGGCGCCTTCGCCGACCTGCGAGGAGGGGTGGCCGTTGTCGTAGAGCCACGTGCCCTGACGGAGCACCAGCTCGGCCGCCTTGAGGCGGTTGTAGGCCTCGGCCAGGGGGAACGCAATCCCCTGGTTCTTGCCGATCGGCCGGCCGAAGACGACCCGGTCCTTGGCGTATTGCGTGGCCTTCTCGAGGGCGGCCTTGCCGCAGCCGAGCGCCTCCGAGGCCACCATCAGCCGCTCGGGGTTGAGCCCGTCGAGCAGGTAGGTGAAGCCCATGCCCTCCTCGCCGATGCGGTCGGACTCGTGCACGGGCAGGTCGTCGTAGACGACTTCGCAGCTGACGACGGCATTGCGGCCGACTTTGGGGATGGGGGTGATGGTGACCTCGGGGCGCTGCAGGTCGGCAAGGAACAAGGTCATGCCCTCGGTGCGCCGCTTGACCTCTTCGCGAGGCGTGGTGCGGACGAGGAGGAGCACCTTGTCGCAGTAGGGAGCCTTGGTGGTCCAGACCTTGGCGCCGCGGATGATGTAATGATCGCCGTCTCGCCTGGCCCGGGTCGTGATCGACGGCGTGTCGGTGCCGGCGTCCGGCTCGGTGACGCCGAAGGCAACGTGCAGGGATCCCTCGGCCACGGCCGGGAGGTACTTGCGCTTCTGCTCCTCGGTGCCGTGCTTGACGACGGGATTCATGCCGAAGATCGACAGGTGGAGCGATGAGCAGCCGTTCATGGCCGCACCCGAGCGGGCCACCTCCTCGAGGACCATCGTGGCCTCGGTGATGCCTTGGCCGCCACCGCCGTACTCCTCGGGGATGCAGATGCCGACCCAGCCGGCTGCTGCCATGGCCTTGTAGAACTCCCAGGGGAACTCGTGGTTCTCGTCCTTGTCGGCCCAATACGTGTCAGGGAAGTCCTTGCAGATGCGACGGACGCCCTCGCGGATGGCTTCGTGATCGGGATTCGGCGTGAAGTCCATGGCAACCCCCTAGGTGCGCGAGGAGGGTAGCCGGCGGAGCCGGGAAGCCTGAAGCCACTGTCGCGGCCGGCCCGACTCGCTCTGCATGATCGGCCGCGCGCTCGGTGCGTTCAGCGCGGACCGTTCAGCGCGGACAAGGAGGCTGTGATCAGCTGTTTTGGCCGCCTAGGGCTTTGTCCGGTGACCAAACACGAGCGTAGAAAACAGTGATCAGGAAGGCTGCGGCCGCGCGGCGGCACCCTACGAGCACACACGGTGTGATTAGGAGCGCTCGGCGTGAGGACATCCCCGACGTGCCCGGCTGCTCCGAACGAACAAGCCCAGTCCCAGGCCGAGCGCGGCTGACCCCATGCCCACTTGGTACGCGTGCCCGTACGAGGCTGCGAGGCCCGCGTGCCCCACGCTCACCTCCTGCACGGTGCGCAGCACTTGGATGCCGGTCACCGAACCGATCTGGTTGAGCATCTGCTGCGCGGCGCCCCACACGCCCAGGTCGGCCGGGTCGATGGCGTTGGCCAGCGAAGACGTCATCGCCGGTGACAGCGTGCCGAGCCCGATGCCCGACAATGCCAACGAGGCCACGATCCAGAGATCCCCCGTCCCGGGTTTCACCAGCGACAGCCCAAGCATCGAGACCATGACGCAGCCGGCCCCCAGCATGCCCATGCGCCGCTCCCCCGCCCGCACTGCCCACGAACCGGCGATCGACCCGGCCAAGGCGAACGCCAAGGGACGCGAGATGTTCAACAAGCCGGTCCGCCCTTCGGAGTAGTGCAGCACCTCCTCGAGCAGCAGAGGCGTGAGGACGAACGAGCCCGTGTACGCGAGATTCGACGCCATCATCGAGGCAATTGGGAAGGTGACGTTGCGCTTGCGGAACTCGCGCAGGGGTAGCAACGGGTAGGCGCACCGGCGCTCCCAGGCAAGGAAGGCCGCCGTCAGCACCGGGGCAGTGGCAAAGCCGACCAGGACCAGCGGCGATATCCAACCCGTGCGAGGGCCCATGTTCAGCGCGACGATCAAGGCCACCGCCGCTCCGGCCAGCAACAACGCTCCGGCGGCATCGAAGGTGACGTCTCGCCGGCGAGCCGTGACCGGCAGCATGCGAGCGCAGACGAGAACCGCCACGATGAGGATCGGGAGCTGGGCATAGAAGATCAGCCGCCAACCGAACGCCTGCACCGCCGGGCCGCCGATCACCACCCCGAGCACCGGTGATCCGGCAGACACCAGCGACCAGTAGCCCATCGCCTTGGCCCGCGCGTCCGAGGCGAACACCTGGTTGATGATTGCCAGCGACGTCGGCCAGGTGAACGACCCGAGGGCCGCGCCGACCACCCGGAACACGATGAGGCTCGGCGCGTTCCACGCCTGCGCGGTGAGCAGCGTGAACACGCAGGCGCCGGCCAACCCCAACAGATAGATCCGTCGGTGCCCGAAGAGGTCGCCCGCCTTGCCGGCTGCCGGTCCAACCACTGCGGCGCCCAGCATGGGCCCGGTTACCAGCCACGTCAGCGTCCCGGTGCTTGAGCCCAGGTCGCGGGCGATGGTCACCAATGACACGGACAGCAACGTGACGGTGACGCCGGTGGCGAACACGCCGGCCAACGCCGTGGCCAGCACCAACCAGGGCCGAGTCGCCCGGTCGCCCCGGGGTACGACCGTCTCCGAGGGGTGTTGCGCTGCCCCGCCCGCTCTGCGCGGTCTAGCAGGCGCGCTCACCTGTTCGTCGGCATCCGGCACGTCGTCATCGGCAGATGGAGCACTCAGTCCGTTGGGGAGGGCCGATTGACGGGGCCGCAGCCAAAGCTGCCGCACGGATACGGCCTACTTGATGCTCCCGCCCGCCTCGACGCGGGGAGGTCGCCGTTACTCGTCCCAATCCGACGTAAGCCCGGGATCAAGGGTTGAAACCGGGCAGCCGGCCAAAGGCCGCGTCACGCCGGATCAAGGGTTGAAGCCGGGAAGCACAGCCGCAGGGGAATCCACGAGGGGCCTCATTGCCTCGGCCAGCTCCGACACCGTCCAGCGGGTGTCCCGCTCGACCCCGTCAGCCAGGTCCCAACTACGGAACAGCTTCACCAAGCCACCCTGCACGAAGAAGGTGCAGCCGGTGAACGGGCAATCGCTCGTCCCGAGGTAGGCGACCAGCGGGGAGATGTTGGCCGGGTCCCACTCGTCGAAGCGACCCGGATCGTCCGGCTCGGCGATGCGCTCACCAAGGCCAGGCGTGGAAAGGGTCAGGCGCGTGCGGGCGGCTGGGGCGATGGCATTGGAGCGCACCCCGTAACGCGACAGCTCCTTGGCGCAGATCTGCGAGAACGTGGCGATGCCGGACTTGGCCGCCCCGTAGTTGGTCTGGCCGGGGTTCGAGAAGAGGCCGGACGTGGACGACGTGTGGATCACCGACGCATTGACCTGCTTGCCGGCCTTGGTCTGCTCCCGCCAATAGGCGGCCGCCCAGCGAGTTGGGACGAAGTGGCCTTTCATGTGGACGTCGACCACGGCGTCCCACTCTTCCTCGGTCATGTTGACGAGCACCCGGTCACGAAGGATGCCCGCGTTGTTGACCAGGATGTGCAGGTCGCCGAAGGCCTGAATGGCGCTGTTCACCAGCTGCTGGCCACCTTCCCAGTCGGCCACGTTGTCCGCGTTGGCAATGGCCTCGCCGCCCATCCCCTTGATCTCCTCGACCACCTGCTGGGCCGGCGTGAGGTCGGAGCCGGTGCCGTCCTGGGCACCGCCAAGGTCGTTGACCACCACCTTTGCGCCCTCCGAGGCAAACAACAGCGCATGCTCACGGCCGATGCCCCGGCCGGCTCCGGTGATGATGGCGACGCGTCCGTCAAGCATTCCCATGTCGCCGCAGGTTAGAGAACGGCTGCCGCGGCACCCCAATTAGCCCAGGGTGTCAACTCTGCCGCGTGATGATCACGACCGGGTCGCCCCGGTAGCGGGTCTCGCCCGGACCGGGGTCGGTGGCGATGACCGCGCGGTTCGGGGCGCCGAGAGTGCTCACCTTCAGGCCTTGGGCCTCGAGGGCGTTGGCCGCGTCGACTGCCTGCATCCCAATCACATTTGTGACTGCGATGGGCCGGCGGCCGATCGAGATGACCGCGGTGACGGTCGAGCCCTTCGGAGCCTGCTGCCCGGCCGCCGGCTCGGTGCCGATGACCTTGCCGGTCTCTACGGTCTCGGAGTAGTCCTGCCGTTCGGCGTACTGCAGCCCTACCTGCGCCAGCGCGGCCTTGACCTGCTCGGGCGTCTGCTTGGCGAGGTCGGGCAGGGTGCGGGGTTCCGCGCCCTTGGAGATCACCAGCGTCACCGTGCCGGCCTTGGGCACCTGCTTGCCGGCCTCGAGAACCTGCAGCACATGGCCCTCGGGGACCTGCTCATCGAACTTCTGGGCGAGCACGGCCTCAGGCTTCAGACCCATGGACTGCAATTTGGCCACCGCATCGGCCTGTGACGCCCCGACAAAGGCCGATGCGTCGACATTGCGCAACTCGTCACCCTGCGACCGGGTGAGATGCAGCACGCCGCCCTGCAGGAGCATCTCGCCACGGGCCGGTTCCTGCGCCAGGATCTGGCCCGGCTGGGTGCCGTCCTTACGCGTGTCGGTATAGCGGACCTGCCAGCCAGACTTCGGTGGCAGGTGAGCGGTCACATCCTTGTCGGAAACACCGACCAGTTGGGGAACGACGACCAGCTTGGGGCTGGCCGGTCCACGAAGCAGCGACGCCGCGATCAGCGCCAACGTGGCCAACGCCGCGAGGAACAGCACCCCGGCGACCCAGCGGTAGACGCGGCGACGACGCGGCCGGGCGCGCCGAGCCTCACGCCGAGCGGCGCGCCGACTTGGCCGGCCAACAGCGTCGACTTTCTCACCCCGCCGACGGCGGCCTCTGCGAGCGGGCTGGACCGCCGGGGGCGGAGGCGGTGGAGGAGGCGGCTCACCACGGATCGGCTCGGCCACGAAGGTGGCGGTGGGGTCGT
>JAXDQG010000074.1:0-5933 GCA_034667945.1 Acidimicrobiia bacterium
AGTGCCGAACATGTGGATGCCTCTTTCCCGTAAATGACATAAAATGACTACTCGGTCAACTGAGCTGCGCTGTGCCTTGCAGGTTCAGCGGTCCGCGATCTGCGGGTACTACCAATGAAGCTGGCGCGTAGTGGTCCTCTCGCACGTTCCCAACTTGCCTTCTGGGAAGAAGCATCCGCTCGGACCCCGTGACTGGCGTACCCTCATCAAAGGAGTATGCGCATGTCCGAACACCGGTCTTCTATCGATGTCCGCGTACCTGTCCGTACGGTCTATGACCAGTGGACCCAGTTCGAGACGTTCCCGCAGTTCATGGAAGGCGTCGAAACGGTCCAACAGGTCACTGACACACGTCTGCATTGGGTAGCGAAAATCGGTGGCATGCGCCGCGAGTGGGACGCGGAGATCACCGAGCAACGGCCCGATCAGCGCGTCGCGTGGAAGTCGGTGTCCGGCGCCCGCAACGCCGGCGTGGTCACCTTCCATCGGATAGATGAAGGATCTACACGGGTTCAGCTCGACATGGATATCGACCCCGACGGCATGGTCGAGAACGCTGGTGACAAGCTCGGCTTCATCGAGCGTCGGCTCGAAGGTGACCTCAAGCGATTCAAGGATTACATCGAGAATCGGGGTATCGCGACAGGCGCTTGGCGGGGTGAGGTTCCCCGGACCGACGAGCGCAACTGAGCACGTCGGCGGCGGCTGACCCGCCGCTTCGGAAAGAGACGCGCCGACGGGGGAGTACGGGCGATGGTTCGCCCGTACTCCCCCGTCAGCCATTGATGACGTTCAGGTGCGGCTCGGTACCACGATGACGGCGTGGCCGGGGCAGGTGGGCTCGCCCTTTTGGTTGACGACGTCGATGTCCAGTCGGATCCGATGCTCGCCGTCGGCGGCGTCCTTCTCGGTCACGGTCCCGACTACGGTGAGGACGTCGTTCTTCTGGTTGATTGCTCGGAATTGGCAGCCGATCTCGCGCACCTCGGCCTCGTCGCCCACCCAGTCGAGGAGGGCATTGACGATGTAGGCGTAGCGGAGATTGCCCATGCCGAACGCACCTTGCTCGTTCAGCGCCGCCCGACCGGCCTCGTCATCCATGTGGATGTAAACGAATTCGTCGTTGACCGCGGCATAGCGATTCCAACTCATGAAGTCGGTCTTGCGCGACCATTCCGGCAACTTGTCGCCGACGTTCACGTCCTCGAAGTAGACGTTGTAAGCCATGCTCGAACCTCTGCTCAGTAGCGGATGCCGGTGGACACGCGGAGTTTCACGAGCTCGCCCGTCTGGTTGCGCCATTCGGTCTCGTGGAAGGTGAAGAGCGTCAGTCCCAGCCGGGTCTCGCGCTCGTTCCAGTCGCGCAGTCGATTGCGGGCGGTGATGATGTCGCCGGGTCGCATGGGAACGCCGTAGGTGTCGACCTGGCCACCATTCATGCCGCGCTGCCCACGGCCCGAGCGAGGCGTGTTCGTCGCGGCCTCGGAACGTTCCTTGCTGCTCGGCCTGTCCGGCACAATCGGCCAGGCAAAGGGATTGAAATCGGGCGGGGCGATGATGGTGCCCCAGCGGCTCGATTTGGCGTAGTCAGCATCCCAGTAGATGCGCGGTGGCTGCTTGGGCCAGTAGACCGCAATTGCCCATTTCCTGATGTCGGACTCGCTCACCGGCGGCGATGGGCGCTCGGAGCCCCAGACACCTTGACGATCGACCATGTCCTGAGTGACGAGCGTCGACTGCTCGGATTCCGTGGACAACCTGTACCCCCCAACGATCGGCTCGAAATTGCGAATCGGGGCGTCCTGGATGTTCGGCTCCTGCTTGGGCAGGGTTCTCGCATCCGCTCGGCATCCGCTTCGGTTTGTTGACTGCGCCCGATGTGCCACGTGATCTTAGGTAGCGGTCACTGCGCGGGGTAGCCGGCGCCACCGGACCGGCCACGTCTGCTGCGATCATGGGCGGGGAAGCACTTGCATCATGGTCAGCACGCGTCAGCCGGTGTTCACCGGGGTGGGCGTCTCGCTCATCACGGTGTTCCATGGAGACGGCAGTCTCGATGCCCGTCGCACTGCGGATCTCGCCTGCCAATTGATCGATCTGGGCGTGAAGGCCATCATCCTGGCGGACGCCGCCGGCGAAGGCCCGGCCCTTTCGGCGAGCGAACGCCAGCAGCTGCTCGATGCTGTCCGTGCGGCCGTGCCGAGGTCCGCCGCCGTTCCGATCATCGCGGCCACTGGTTGCGCCTCCGCCGGCCAGGCCGCACGTTTGACCAAGGAGGCGTCCGACCACGGGGCGGACGCCGTGCTCGTGCACTCGCCGCTGCTGCGGGCCGACGGTGACTCGTATTACCGGGAGGTGGCGGCGGCGGCCGGGTCCTTGCCGGTGCTGGCGCAGCATCACCCTGGCTTGGCGCCACCCGGCATTCAATTGCCGGAGCTGCCCCTGCTCCGGGTCGACGGCTACGAGGACGTCGCGGCCGACGCCGAGCGACTGCTCGAGACGTTGGAGATCTTCGACGGACCGGTGTACACGGGCTCGTCCGCCATGTTGAGCCTCGCCGGACCGGCTGGAGCGGCCGGCGCAATGCTGGCGTTGGCCAACGCGGAACCGGAGCGGTGCGCCACCGCCTTCGGCGGGGACGGGTCCGAGCAGCGAGGGCTGGCTCGCGGCCACGTCGAGGCGCAGGTTGACTTTCCCGAGGGACTCAAGGCCATGGTGGCTCGCCGTTTCGGCACGTCAACCACGGTGCGCATGGGTTGACCCAAAAACTTGGTAGGGAACGTTCAGGGCGGTCACGCTGCGCGCGATTCATAAGCACGAAGCGTGGCGGATCGAACGCGGGCTACGTTTCCCGCCCATGTTGGACCGCCGGCCTCACACCGATCACCGCAACAATGTCGACTCCCGTCCCGTGTGCGACTCCGACCCCACCGTCCCGAAGACGCCGCTCACGCATCTCGCCGGCACCTCGCGCCGTCGCCGAACGCCTGCCTTCGTGGTCGGGTCGGCCTGTCTGTTGGCCTCACTCCTCGGGGCGTGCGGTGGGTCCGACGACGGGAAGGCGGCCAGCTCCTCGAGCGACGGCGCCGTGGACGCCTCCACGGAGAAGACCATCCAGACGCTGCTCGAGGCGGGTACGGGCCAGCGGGGTGCCAAAGAGGATGCACCCGGCAAGATCCGCTTCCTGAACCTCATCGTCCGCAACGGCTCGCCCACCGATGTGGACATCTGGTGGGGCCGTCCTGACGAGAAGGTGAAGGCGGCGTCCGTTCGCTACGGCGAAGCCAGCGACTACCTCACGCCGAAGCGGGCCAAGGGGAACGACTCGGCGGTCTACACCGTCACCGTGGCCGGCGGGCAGGAAGAGCTGTGGACGTGGAATCGCTTCACGCCGACGGACAAGGTCCAGCGCACCGCCATCTTCAGCTTCGACGACGAGAAGCGGTTCACCGAGACCTCGCTCGAGGAAGCCCTCGACGTGGTCAGCCCGTACTCCAGCGCGGTCGACTTGCCGGCACCGGACTCTGGCAAGGTGCGCCTGTTGTGGCGGCCGCTCGGCAACGCCATCTCCGCCGGCGACAACCTGCTGGCCGTCGTGGGCGGTGGCAGCGATTGCCTCACCAACGGCACCGGCATCGCCGGACCGGACGGCAACCAGCTCAATGATGGAGCGTCTTTCCAGGTTGCACCGGGCACCTCCTTGGCGCTCTACCCGAACTGCCAGGGCACCGCAGCGTCCGCCGAGGTGAAGGCACCTGCCAGCGGACGCGGTCTGCTCATCGCCCACCTCGACGGCAGCAACAAACCAACTCTCTTGGTCGTCCCGGTCAAGGGCTGACGGACCGCAGAAGGCGGAGCGCTCAGGACCGCGGGATCTCGACCCAGGGCCGTCCGTGGTACGGGTCGGGCTCCCGCGGCAGCCCAAGCACGCTCTCCCCGAGGGTGTTGCGCTGGATTTCGTCGCTGCCGCCGGCGATCCGTTCGGCCGGATGGCCGAGAAAATCCCGGCGGGTCCGGAGCTGATGCCGGTCGTCCTCGCTGCAGGCGACCGCGCGGGGGCCGACCATGTCGACCCAGGACGTTCGCAGATTGGTGACGTACTGCGAGATCGCCAGTTTGCCGCCTGAGCTCTGCAGCGGGGTCCCCCCGTACTGCTGCGCCAGGCGCTGGTTGGTCCAGCCCAGCACCTGACGCTGGACGGACAGTGCGCCCAGGCGTTGACGAACCACCGGGTCTCCGAGGTGGTTCAGTGCTCGGAGCTCGTCCACCAACCCGCCCACGGACCGGGTGGAACCCGGTGTGCCGCCTTCGCTGCCGACGCGCCGTTCTCCCGCCAACGTGGTTCGGGCCACGTCCCAGCCACGACCCACCGGACCGAGCCGGTTCACATCGGGGACACGGGCGCCGTCCAGGAAGACCTCGAAGAACTCGGCCTCGCCCGTCATCTGGACGAGCGGACGGGCCTCGATGCCCGGTTGGTCCATCTCGATGAGGAAATACGTGATCCCGAGCCGTTTGGGAGCGGTCGGGTCGGTGCGGGCCAGCAGCATCCCGTAGCGGCTCCAACCCGCATAGCTGGACCACACCTTCTGACCGGTGACCACCCACTCGTCACCGTCACGCTCGGCGCGCGTAGAGAGGCTTGGTAGGTCAGAGCCAGCACCCGGTTCGCTGAAGAGCTGCGTCCAGGGATCTGTGGCCGCGATGATGCCCGGAAGGAACCGCTGGTGCTGTTCCGGCGTTCCCCAACGCACGATCGTCGGACCGGCCCGCTGGAGGTCCAGCGGACCCAGCTTCACCAGCCCCGCGCTTCGCAGGACCTGGTTGATCGCCTGGACGTGGCGGGGGGCCAGACCGAGCCCGAAGCACTCACGCGGCCAGCCGGGCACCAAGAGGCCGGAGTCGGCCAGGCTCGGGTACCAGGCGGTATAGGCGTCTTCGTCGGGGGCGCCGGCGAGGCGAGGTGGCGGTTGGCCGGGAGCCGGTCGGACCCAGTTGTCAGGCAGATGCTCGTTCAACCATGCACGGGCTGCAGTGGCGACATCCTCCGGCGCATCATCCTGTTCGACCTGCAGGCGTGGTCCGACCACCGACGTCATGGCCGGAGATTAGGTCAACACCGCTGTGCCCGAGCCCCGGGGTCTGCATGACGCAACCGCCTGGCAGTGCCGACTCGACGCTGGCGACCAGGGCATGGTGCTGCCGGAACCTCGGTCAGGACGGCGAGGTCACGGTCCAGGCGCGGGCTGCCCTCCCGCGGCTGCCGGAGCGTTCACCGGCGGGCGTGATCTTCCCCTGCGCCTCGAGCATGCCGAGCGTGTTCTTCACGGTGAGGGGGCTACCACCGACCCGCTCCGAGACGTCTCTGATGGTGAAGTCGCCTTCCAACCCCAAGATGCCCTGCATCAGTTGCTCGGTGTTGACCCGGCTGCGCTTGGGCGCACCTTCCGACCGGGACCGCCCCCGCCGGCCGCCACCCCGACGTGAGCTGTCGAAGCCCGCGGCGGCAATGACATCTTCGGGCACACCCATCTGGCGGAAGGCGCTGACCGGCACACCTTCACTCTCTGCCCACCGCCTTGCATGTTTGATGAAGTCGTACGCGTAGCTGGCCGGATCTACCGCCTGCGCGCGTTGCAGCGCAGAGATGGCCTTGAGCTTGGCGATAGGGTCTTTTGCCTTGTCCACCTCGTCTTCGAGGTTCTTGACCTCCTGACGGTCGATGAGCTTCTGCGGGTCTTCCAAGAACAGCAAATAGAGACGGACGGCTGCCTCGGGTGTAAGAGTTTCGTCGGACTTGAGCATGCGGGCCAGGCTAGCTGCCGAATAAGCGTCAAGCGTGGATGTTTAACTCCATTGTTGGCAGCAGGTGGGCGCGTCACCGCAAATAGATCGTGAGCGGCGACATGTACGATGTCTCAATGTGCGGCTGC
>JAXDQG010000075.1:0-8020 GCA_034667945.1 Acidimicrobiia bacterium
CGAGATCATCGTGGTCGACGACGGCTCGCCCGATCACACGACGTCAGCTGCGTTGGCCGCGGCCGAGGAGGAGGGTCCCGAGGGGGTCGAGGTTGTCGTCCTGCCGCGGGACCGCAACCGCGGCAAGGGGGCGGCGGTGCGGGCCGGCATGCTGGCGGCGCGCGGGCGGGCAGTCGCCTTCACCGACGCCGATCTCGCTTACTCGCCCGACCACCTGTTGACCCTGCTGCGAGCCATCGAAGACGGCTGGGACATGGTGGTGGGGAGCCGCCATCACCGCGAGACGACAACGGTCTCGCCGCCGAGCCGGCTGCGCGAGGTGGGCAGCCGCGTGATCAACCTGTTCACCATGGCTCTGCTGCTCGGTCAGTACCGCGACACCCAGTGCGGGCTGAAGGGCTTCCGATCGGACGTGGCCAAGTTGCTGTTCGCCCAGACCCGGGTCGACGGGTTCGCCTTCGACGTGGAGCTCTTCCACCTGGCCGAACGCTACGACCTGTCGCTCAGCGAGATTCCGGTGAAGGTGCAGAACTCGGAAGGATCGACGGTCAAGGTGGCCCGCGACGCAGCACGGCTGGTCCGCGATCTGATCCGCATCCGAAGTTGGGCCGAGAAGGGTTGCTACCAGGCGACGTGGCCGACCCCGGGGCCCAATCTCGACAAGTCGCGCCGTAACCTGGCGCCCGGATGCGATCTCTAGACCCGATCTTCAAGGCCTACGACGTGCGGGGTACCTACCCCGACCAAATCGACGCGCCGACCAGTCGTCGGATCGGCGCAGCGTTCGCCCGATTCGTCCAAGAGGAGGCGGCCAGTGGCGAGACGGTGTCACGGGTGGTCGTCGCCCATGACATGCGGCCCTCAGGCCCGGAGCTGGCTGCGGCCTTCGCCGATGGTGTGCTGTGCCAGGGCATCGACGTGGTCGACATCGGGCTGGTCTCCACCGACATGCTGTACTTCGCCGCAGGCCGTCTCGACGCGCCCGGCGCCGTCTTCACTGCCAGTCACAATCCCGCTCAGTACAACGGCATCAAGATGTGCCTGTCACAGGCCCGGCCGATCGGCGAGGACACCGGTCTGCGTCGTATCAAGGAGCTGGCAGCAGGCCCCGAGCTGCCGGCCGTCAGCCACCCCGGCGAGCAGAGCAGCCGCAGCCTTCTCAGCGAGTTCGCCGACCACGTGCGCTCCTTCGTCGAGGTAGAGCGTCTACGTCCGCTGCGGATCGTGGCAGACACCGCCAACGGCATGGGTGGCCTGGTGGCGCCCGAGGTGTTCCGTGCCCTGCCCTTCGACGTCGAGATCCTCTATGGCGAGCTCGACGGCACGTTTCCCAATCACCCGGCGGATCCGATCCAGGCCGAGAACCTGCGCGATCTGCAGGCACGCGTGCTGGCCACCTCTGCCGACATCGGGCTTGCCTTCGACGGCGATGCCGACCGGGTCTTCCTGGTAGACGACAAGGCCGTGCCGGTTTCGGGCTCGACCACGACGGCCATCGTGGCGGCGGGGCTGCTGGCCAAGCACCCCGGCTCGACGATCATCCACAACCTGATCTGCTCGAAGGCCGTGCCGGAGATCGTGCGCGAGCGGGGCGGGGTACCGGTTCGCACCCGTGTTGGCCACAGCTTCATCAAGGCGGTCATGGCAGAGACGGGCGCCCTTTTCGGCGGGGAGCACTCGGGCCACTACTACTTCCGTGAGAACTTCCGGGCCGACTCGGGGCTCATCGCCGCACTCGTGGTCCTGCAGCAGCTGAGCGAGGCGGGGGTGCCGTTGTCGACCCTGCGGCAGCCGTTCGAGCGGTACGCGTCGTCGGGCGAGATCAACACGGCGGTTCACGATCAGGCCGCGACCGTGGAGAAGGTGTCTGCCGCCTTCGCTGGCCACAGCCAGGACCGGCTGGACGGCCTCACGGTCGACCTGGGGGACTGGTGGTTCAATTTGCGGCCCTCCAACACCGAACCGCTGCTGCGGCTCAACCTGGAAGCGCCTACCCAAGCCGAGGTCGACCAGCATGTCCTGGAGGTTCGGTCCCTGATGTCGGCCGGATAGGGTGACCGCCATGGCGCTCGATCCGGTCCTCTTGGAGATCCTGGCCTGCCCGGCCGACAAGGGCCCGCTGCTCTACTTCGCGGACGAGGACAGTCTCTACAACCCCCGGCTGCGGCGTCGATACGCCATTCGGGACGGTATTCCGGTGATGCTCACCGACGAGGCGGAGACCGTGGACGAACCCACCCACGAGCGGCTCTTGGCGAAGGCCGAGGCCGAGGGCATCAGGCCGACGTTCGAGACGTGAGGTCAGCGGCTCCCTACCGGCTGCAGCCCACCGTCCAGTTCTACGAATGGGGCTCGGACACGGCCATCGCCGAGCTGCTGGGCGTTCCCCCCGATGGTCGGCCCCAGGCCGAGCTCTGGTTGGGGGCACATCCGTCCGCTCCTGCCCATGTCGACGTCGACGGGACGCTCATGCCGCTCGACCGTCTCCTGACCGAGCAGCCGCTCGAGCATCTCGGGGCCCCGGTGCTCGAGCTGTTCGGCCGGCGACTGCCGGTCCTGTTCAAAGTGCTGGCTGCGGCCCGGCCTCTGTCGCTGCAGGTGCATCCCACGCTGGCCCAGGCGCGTGAGGGCTACGCCCGCGAAGAGGCGGCCGCCATGCCGAGACGGGCGGCCCACCGCACCTACCGGGATCGCAGCCACAAGCCCGAGCTGGTCGTCGCACTCACACCTTTCGACGCGCTGAGCGGTTTCCGGCCGCTGGTGGACACCAGCGACCTGCTGTCCCAGTTGGCGCGCCACGGTGCCGATGGGCTGCGGCGAGCGCTGGTGATGCTGCAACAAGGTGAGCTGGGCGGGCTGGTCTGGGAGTTCTGGGATCTTCCTCAGGCCGAATGCCGGACCCTGGTGGGCGCTACTGGTCTGGCGGCGGCTCGTCTGGCCTCTTCTGGCCGGGGTCGGTGGCATGCCGAGGCGGTCTGGATCGAGCGTCTGGCCGGCCTGCATCCCGGCGATCCCGGCGTCTTGGTGGCCACGCTGCTCAACCTGATTCGGCTCAAGCCCGGACAGGGACTGTATGCCCCCCCATGCCGTCTGCACGGCTACCTGGAAGGCGTGGCCCTCGAGATCATGGCGAACTCGGACAACGTCATCCGCGGCGGGCTGACCACCAAGCACGTCGACATCGCCGAGCTCGAGCACGTCCTTCGGGTGTGGCCCGAGACGGTCGAGGTGATCGAGCCGACGACCGAGGGTGTCGAGTCCGTGTACCTGTCGCCCGCCGCCGAGTTCCGCCTCTCGCGGCTGGAGCTCGCGGGTCGGACCCGTATGCCCTTCACCCCCGCCGGCCCCGAGATCCTGCTCTGCCTGGAGGGGACCGCCAACGTGAACGGCATACCGCTGGAGCGGGGCGAGGCGGTGTTCGTGCCCGCTGCGCTGGCCTACGAGCTCGCTGGGCCGGCGACGGTGTGGCGGGCAACCGTCGGTTCGCTGCAGAACTACCGCGAGCCGGAACGTCGCAGCCGTCCCCGTTAGCCCTGCGGCCGGGCACGGTCCGGTCCATCCCGGCGGGGGCGTCCTAGACTCACTGCGGGCTGATTCGAGTGGAGTCAGCGGACCCCGGCCCAGGATCTTTGTTTCGACGCGCCGTGCCGGCCGCGTCCCGTCTCCGAGGAGATGCCACGTGCCACTCGCTCCCGACGACTTCAAGGTCGCCGACCTCTCCCAGCACGCCTTCGGGCGCAAGGAGATCCAACTCGCCGAGCATGAGATGCCCGGCCTCATGACGCTACGTGCGATGTACTTCGACGAGCAGCCCTTGGCCGGTGCCCGGATCACGGGGTCGCTGCACATGACCATTCAGACCGCGGTGCTGATCGAGACCCTGGTCGCGCTGGGCGCCGAGGTCCGCTGGGCGTCGTGCAACATCTTCTCCACCCAGGATCATGCGGCCGCGGCCATCGTGGTCGGGCCTGATGGCACACCCGAGAACCCCCGCGGCGTGCCGGTCTACGCCTGGAAGGGCGAAACGCTCGAGGACTACTGGTGGTGCACCGAGAAGGTGCTGCGCTGGCCGGATGGCGGCGGGCCGAACCTCATCCTCGACGATGGCGGCGACGCCACGATGCTGGTGCACAAGGGCACCGAGTTCGAGGCGTCCGGCTCGGTTCCGGTCACCCAAGAGGACGACCCCGAGGAATGGGGCGTCGTGCTCGACGTGCTTCGGCGGACGTTGAGCGAAGATCCGAAGCTCTGGACCCGCATCGGGCAGGGCGTGCGAGGCGTCTCGGAAGAGACCACGACGGGCGTCCATCGCCTCTATCAGATGCAGGAAGCCGGGCTGCTCTTGTTCCCCGCAATCAACGTGAACGACTCGGTCACCAAGTCGAAGTTCGACAACAAATACGGCTGCCGTCATTCGTTGATCGACGGCATCAAGCGCGGGACCGACGTGATGATCGGCGGAAAGCTGGTCGTGGTTTGTGGCTATGGCGACGTTGGCAAGGGGTGTGCCGAGTCGCTCCGAGGCCAAGGTGCCCGGGTGATCATCACCGAGATCGATCCGATCTGTGCGCTGCAGGCGGCCATGGACGGCTATGAGGTCACCACGCTGGAGCGGGTGATCGATCGTGTCGACATGGTGATCACCGCCACCGGCAACAAGGGGATCTTGTCGGCCGAGCACATGGGGCGGATGAAGCACGGTTCCATCGTCGGCAACATCGGCCATTTCGACAATGAGATCGACATGGCCGGCCTCAATCGACTGAGCGACGTGCAGCGGGTGAACATCAAGCCACAGGTCGACGAATACGTGTTCCCCGACGGGCACTCGGTGATCATCCTCTCGGAGGGCCGCCTGCTGAACCTGGGGAACGCAACGGGGCATCCGAGCTTCGTCATGTCGGCCAGCTTCTCCAACCAGGTGCTGGCCCAGATCGAGCTGCACCGCAACGCCGAGAGCTACCAACTCGGTGTGTACACACTGCCCAAGAAGCTCGACGAGATGGTCGCCCGGCTTCATCTCGATGCGTTGGGCGTGAAGCTGACCGAGCTCTCGCGCGACCAGGCTTCGTACATCGGCGTGCCGGTCGAGGGCCCCTTCAAGCCGGATCATTACCGGTACTGACATCTGAGTGAGGCAGCCTCAAGCGGAGAGCGCCGAGCGACGGGCTCGCAGGTTTGATGGGCCACCGAGGCGTCGGGAGGCCCTATCCGCCCGAGTCCGGAGCCCTCTCCGTTCGGGCTTCCACCCGCGCGGAGAGGGCTTCTGCTCACGGTGCCAGCGTTACGGCGCCGCCTGCGCCTATCGGCCCCGGGGCTTCATGCCCCTTCGAGCGCCGAGAGGACCGTCGCTTTCAGCCGTGCGAAGGCCGGCTCGCCCACCAGCAGTGGAGACCTGGGCCGCGAGAAGGGCACGTCGACCCGTACCCGTATGCGGCCGGGTCGGGGCGACAACACCAGGACCTCGTCCGATAGCCACAGCGCCTCGTCAACATCGTGGGTCACCAGCAAACAGGTCCGGCGCTCGCTGGACAGAACGTCGGCCAACCAGACCTGCAGCTCACGACGCGTCAGCGCATCCAGGGCCCCGAAGGGCTCGTCGAGGGCCATGACCTCATTGCCGGCCAGGAACGTGCGGAGCAACGCCACCCGCTGTCGCATCCCACCGGACAGCTGGCCGGGCCAGGCTCGCTCGAAGCCGCCCAGACCGAACTGCTCGAAGAGTCGGATGGCCTCGGCGCGCAACGCTGACTTCTCCCGGCCGGCGATCTCGGCTCCCAGCGTGGCGTTGGCCAGAGCGCGCCGCCAGGGAAGCAGGGTGTCGCGTTGCGGCATGAAGGCGACGAGGCCCGGCCGGCCGACTGCGGGCCTCCCGTCGACCCTCGCTTCGCCGGAAGACGGCACCAGCAGTCCCGCCAGCACCCGCAGCACGGTGGACTTCCCGCAGCCCGAAGGTCCGATGAGGGACACGAACCCACCGTGCGGCACGCATGCGTCGAGCCCGGCCAGCACCTCCAGGTCTCCGTAGCGGTGCGACAAGCCCACGAGCTCGATGGCGACCTCACCATCGGAGCCGTGTGGCGTTTGTCCGCCCGTCCGGCTCACGGAGTCATTTGCCGCTTGGCAAGAAGTCGTTGGTGAACGCCTTGGTGGTGTCCACCGCTTTGGTGGTGATGCCGTGGTCCCTCAGCCAGGCTTCGAAACCCGACCACACCTTCGGGTCCTGCCGTCCCCACTTGTCGGGGGACGCGGTGTAGCGGGTGGCCAGGAATGCCGCCGAGCGGGTCACGAGGGTGCGGTCGGATTCGGGCGCGGCCTTCATGATCGCGTCGGCCGCGGCCGCGGGGTCTCTGATGGCGTCCTGGTAGCCCTTGGTGGTGGCGGTCATGAACGCCTTCACGAGCGCGGGCTTGTCCTTGATCGTCTGTTCGGTCGTGGCCAGCACGGGCGTGTACCAGTCGGGGATGCAGTCGGTGTGGTCGGCGAAATGCAGCACCGTGACCGGTAGTTGGTCGATGTCCCGCAAGCGAATGACGTCCCAGCCGTCGAACAGCCAGGCGACGTCGAAAGCGTGCTGATCGAAGCCCACTCGGTAGTCGACGTTGCCCACCTCGACAAAGCGCAGGGTGCCCGGATCACCGCCGTCGCAGCGGACCAACTCCTTCACCAATGACGTCTCCAACGGCCCACCGAATCCGCCGTAGGTCTTGCCGGCCAGATCGCGCGGCCGGGTGACCTGGCGGTCACCGGGCACGACCAGGGATGACGTGTTGTGCTCGATGATGGCGGCGATGGACACCAGTGGAATGCCCTGGGCTCGCGCCGGGATGATGTTCTCTGACACGGACACGGCGAAGGTGGCGTTGCCGGCGGCCAGCTGCTGGTCGGCCCCGTTCTGGTCGGGTTGCAGGATCTCGACCTCGAGGCCGGCGTCCTTGTAGTAGTTGCGTTGCTGGGCCAGGTACAGCCCCGAGTGATTGGTGTTGGGCGTCCAATCCAGCACGACCGTGACCTTCTCGGTCTTGCCGCCGCTGCTCCCGCTGCCCGTCTCCGCGGTGGTCGACGATTTGTCCGACCCGCAGGCGGCCAGTGCCAGCGCGGCAAGCCCGGCGCCAACGACCAGCACTGCCATCATCCGCCCGCGCGCCCGGCGGGTGGACCGCCGATCCTGCCGGGATCTGGTCCGCCGATCCTGTGGGGACGACGCCATTGCGCTCATCGCTCCTCTTTTCCTTCCGGCACCGCGAAGTTTCCTTCCGGCACCGCGAGGTTTCCTTCCGGCACCGCGAAGTCTCGTTCCGGCACCGCGAGTGTTGGTTCCGGCACCGTGAAGCTTCCTTGCTTTGAAGCGAACGTCCCGTCGCGCCCGAATCCTTCGTCGCGCGCGTACTGCCAGGGCGTTGTCAACCGAGCCAACAGATGCAGCAGGCCGAACAAGGTCGCCGACAGGGCCGCCACGATCACCACTCCGGCCAGGATCTGGTCGTACCGGAAAGCCCGCTGGGAGCGGGCGATGTAAATGCCGAGGCCCGAGCGGCCGCCGATGAGCTCTCCCAGGGTCGCTCCGGCGACGGAATAGGCAGCGGATATGCGCAGGCCGGCGAAGAACGACGGCAGCGCGGTCGGCACCAGGACCAGACGCAGGACCTGCAGCCGACCCGCCCCGAACGACCGTACGAGATCGACCTGCTCGCGCTCCGCACCGACCAGGCCGCTGGTCGTCGAAACGGCCACCGGGAAGAACACGATGAGCACGACGACGATGACCTTCGGGGTCATGCCGAAGCCGAACCAGTACACCAGCAGCGGCGCCAGCACGATCAGCGGCACGGTCTGGCTGGCCACGAGGAGCGGCTCGAGGACGCGCCGCACGGGCGCGGACGAGGCGATGGCCACCGCCAAGGCCACGCCCAGCAGGGCGCCCAGCACGACGCCCAGGGCGGTCTCGGCGACCGTGGTCCGGGCGTGCATCCACAGCAGATCTCGTGTGTCCCAGAACGCCACGGCCACCCGGCTCGGC
>JAXDQG010000076.1:0-3020 GCA_034667945.1 Acidimicrobiia bacterium
GCAGGCGGCCAGCAGGCCCGTGTCCCTGAATTCACGGCCCAGCATCTGGCCAGCGTGGGTGGGATAGAGAATCTGCACGTCCACGCCCTGCTCGTCCATGTCCTGGAGACGGCCTTGAGGCGAGTAACCGGTCGAGCGAACCCGGTCGAATCGCTCCATGGCGTTGTGGGCGGCGTGCAAGAACGCCGGCGCAGCCATGGGATACGGGCCCTTCTCGCGTGTGAAGGACTCGCCCTCGACCAGGAAAGTCCGCCGGCCGGAATCGGGCGCCTTACCCATCCGCGGCGCCCGGTCGTTGAACTCGGCCTCGGTGTAACGCTCCCACAGCCATTCCGGCTCCATCATGTGAGCGTCGGTGTCGGCGATACGGAATCCGTCGCGCATGGCAGTTCCCCTTCCACAGCGCCGCCCCCCGGCGACACCAGGTATGCGGCACACTACGTCGGACAGCTCTGCGGTTCAGTCGGACGACGCGAGGTACGCAGCAGCCACCCGCTTCGGCACGACCATCTGCCAGGCGTCGACGACGATGTCGCGCAACTCCGAGTCGTCGATGGCCTCCAGTCGAGCGACGACCCAGTTGAAGCGCATCTCGGACGGCTTCGGCAGCTGAAACGTGTACGGACAGGTGGTCACGAGCGCCTCGCGTTCTTCCTTTGGGAAGGCGAATCCCATGAGCGTCTCGTCTCTAGAAAACGCCAAGTAGACGATGCGGCCCACGCGGAACTTCACGCGGTGGCGGACGAGCACCTCATACGAGCGCGGCAAGTGCGCCGCCACTGCCCGCACGTCGTCGAGCGTCACCATCCCGGCGGACTCTAGGAGCGATCGGCCGCGCCGGCCCGAGAGCAGACCGGCTCAGAACCACTTGGACGAGCAACCAACCCTCGCGATTTTCCCGCGGGTGTGTGAGAATGAGCGACGGTCCTGCAGCCGACGATGGGGACTGCGATGGGGACTGCGATGGCGCAATCACCTGAGTGTCAGAGCGTCTATCGGGTGGTCACCATCGTGGCCACTCATCCCAACAGCTGGGCGGACGCTGCCGTCGAGGGCATCGGTGAGCTGGCCAAGACCATCAGCGACCTGCGGGTCGCTCGCGTCGTCGAGTTCGACACCGTGGTCCAACGAGGCCACGTCGAGCGGTACCGCGTGAAACTCCAGGTCTCGTTCCGCGTCGACCGCCTCCGCATGCTCGACGGCAAGATCGCTGCAGTTCGCCGGTACCTCGTCGTCGCCAACCAGACCATCTCCGATGCCGCGCTGACCAGAGCGCTCGAGGAGCGCTTGGCGGTCGGTCCCGCAGAGTTCCACCTGCTGGTCCCGGCTCGGGTCGCTCCGCTGGCCGGAACCACCCTCATGGTCCGACCCTGGAGTGGTTTCGCGATCTTCGACAAGGGCGCAGCCGTGGCCTCGCAGGACGAGGCGCGCCGCAAAGCACAGCTGCGCCTCGACTCGGCCCTCCGGGCACTACGCGTGCGTGGAGCCGTGGCCACCGGTGAGATCTCGCTGGATGATCCTTTCGCAGCAGTCGCCCGCGTGCTGCAGCGGGCCACCTTCGACGAGATCATCGTGTCGACGTTGCCGGCGCCGTTGTCCCGATGGATGCGAAAGGATCTTCCCCGCCGACTGCATCGTCGATTCGGGCTCCCCGTCACGCACGTCGAGCAACCCAGTCCTCGGCTGGCGACTGTGGGCGCCGGCGCGGGTAGCCGAGGAGCGGGTTGACCATTCGTGAAGGATCCCGCGGTCGCGTTGGCGCGGAGCTTCATCGACAGCATCAACCGCCGTGATCTCGGGGCATCGGCGGGTCGTGGCGGTGCTGGCCCGCCTCTTGGCCGCCCGTGACGGCACATAAAACCGGAGAGCCACACGTTTCGCCCGGGTTGGGGATGTAGGGACGGCCCGAAACTCCCGCAATACTGTCACGTCGGGAGTTGAAATCATCGGCCTGACCGGCCGCTGGTGCCCACCCTCGACGCTCATTGCCCGACAGCTGAGGTGACAGCGTGGAACAGCTCGGTGATCAGGTCCGCCGAGCCGTGCGGCATGTCGGCGGGGTTTCGTCCATTGATCCCACCGAGGCCCTTGGGCTGATCCCGGCACCCGAGGCCATCGGTGTCCCGGTTCGGCCGCTCGGTATCTACGTCAGTCGCGACGCCGCCGATGCCGAGCTCGACCTTCGGCTCACCGCGCCCGTCTCGAACGCCATGCGCATCATCTCCTTGGTGGGCCCGGCCAAAACTGGCAAGAGCAGGACGATGTGGGAGGGAATTGCTCGCAATCTCCCCTCCTACACGATCGTTGCTCTGAGGCAAGCCCTGCCTGGCCAACTTCATCCGCTCAATGAGCTGCTGGCCGCCGGCAGAACCAATCTCGGTGCCGAATCCTCACGGATCGTCTTCTGGATCGATGACGCGCACGAGCATCTCCGTGCCGGGCTCCATGAGCACAACCTCCGCGCGCTGAGTCGGCGATATCCGGGGTGCGTACTTGCCGCCACCTTCACCACCGGCGTGACCGACACGCCCTTGTGCTTGCCGGAGGGCTTCGCGGATCCGGTCAAGCTCTCGCCGAAGCTCACGCCCGACGAGGTGACACGGGCCCAAGACGTATTTGGCGAGATGTCCACCGAGGAACTCGCCGTTCTGCCCCAGAGGCTCTCCGGTATCCACGAACTCTGGAAGCGCTACACCCAGGCAGAGCACAAGCAACCCATCGGGTGGGCCTTGGTGCGGGTCGCCTTCGACTGGCATCGGCTGGGCGCCGGGCCCGGCATTCCTCATTCCGTTCTCGCCGAGATCACCCGATGGGTCCTGGCTCGTGAACGACCCGGCGTCGCCGTGTCGGATGCGACAATTGCGCACGGGCTCGAGTGGGCTACCCGACCGGTCGGCCGTTACCAGTCGTTGTTGCGACCGGTGCACATCGCGTCGCACGAGACACGCCTTGTGGTCATCGACGCACTTGTCGAGCGCGATGCAGCCCGGCGCCGGGTCGATCCGACGGTGCGGAAGGCG
>JAXDQG010000077.1:0-6356 GCA_034667945.1 Acidimicrobiia bacterium
CTCGGCGCCCCAGGACGTCCGGCTGGAGCGCGAGCTGGGCATGCGCTTCACCTTCGTCGGCGACCTGCTGGCGGCCGTCGACGCTGCCCGGTCCGCCGCCGGCGACGGTCACGTCGTGATCATGGGCGGAGGCGACGTCATCGGCCAAGCGCTCGAACAGGGCCTTGTCGACGAGCTTCGCCTACACCTCGCCCCGATGATCCTCGGTGGCGGCACACCACTCTTCAAACAAGGAACGCGCCAGATGTACCGGCAACGCGACGTTCGCCCTTCGCGGAACGCCGTGCACCTCACCTACGAACGCGTGTAGATCGTCGACCTGGCGGGGCGGCGGATCGGACGGCTGCACCGACCTCGGCGGGAAGGTCATTGCGGCTATGGATCGGCGTACCGGTGGCCGAGGTGAGGACCTGCAGCGCGTCGCCGGGTGCCAACCCGGTGAGGTCGAGACGGTGAATGCCTTCGAAGCTGGCCCCGCTTCCGGTCTCCGTGCGGGTCGCCACGACGAGCGCCACCCGGTCGGCGAGAAGTCGGCGAGCGACGAACGACAGCACGGTCACTGACTCGTCGTCGAGCCACTGCGCATCGTCGATGACGATCAGGATTGGCTGCGCCAGTGCTTCGTCGGCAAGCAGCGTCAGCACTGCCAGACCGACGAGATACGGGTCCGGCGGGACTTGTTGCACAACGCCGAGCACCGTCTGGAGCGCGAGCCGTTGGGGATCGGGCAGAGCGTCGACCGCGCTGGCGAGTGGGAACAGCAGCTGGTGCACGCCGGCGTAGCCGAAGGCCATCTAGGACTCGACACCCGCCACACGGAGGACGCGAAAGTCCGTCGCCGCGTCTATGGCCCAACGCAGCAGTGACGACTTGCCGATGCCCGCGGGCCCGGCGATGACCAGCGAGCCGCTCGTGTCCCGAGCCGCGCCGCGTAGCACTGCGCCGATGGCAGCCCACTCCCGAGTCGCCGCTGATAGAGCGGAGCATCGCTGACCTGCTCTGGGCGTCGCCAGAGCCGGAAGACCTCGCGGCCGATCATCGCGGTGGCGATGTGGACCGAGGCGGGGCAACGGCATCAGAGACTCGAGCCGCGATGGGTGCCACGAGGGCGGTGATGAGCACGAAGGCGGCGGCCACAGCACCAAGTTCGACGCCATCGGGGAGGACGACGCCCAAGCTGGCGATGACGATCGAGAACTCGCCCCGCGCCGCGAGTGTTGTCCCGGCGCGCAGGCGGCCCGCCTTGCCCACGCCGAGCCGCCCGGCGGCGTACCAACCGGTGAGCACCTTGGTCCCGATCCCGACGGCCGCGAGCAGCGCCGCTGGCGCCAGCGCGCCGAGAAGGTCGCTCGGATCGATCTGAAAGGAGAAGAAGAGAAAGAAGACTGCGGCGAACAGATCACGCAATGGACCGACCAGCGCGCCGGCCCGTTGCTGGACCGGTCCGGAGAGCGCGAGACCGACGAGGAACGCACCGATGGCGGCAGACACATCGAGCTGCTGCGCGAGCCCACCGACCACGAGGGTGAGGCCGAAGACGGCCAGCAGGAGGGCCTCGTCGCTGCCGCCCTCGAGCAGCGCGCTCAACCGACCACCGAGGCGGAGCGCCAAGACGAGAATGACGGCGACCGCAGCGACGGCGACCAGCACGGTCACGACCGTCTCGTCCGCGTCCCTGTTCAACGCCAGCGCGGCAGCGACCGGCAGGAACACCGCCATCGCCAAGTCCTCGATCACCAGCAGGTTGAGCACCGCAGGGGTCTCACGGTTGCCGAGCCGGTCGAGGTCGGCGAGGACCTTGGCGACGATGCCCGAGGAGCTGACCCACGACACGCCTCCGAGAAGGACGGCGGCGGGAATGCTCCATCCGAGGAGCAGCCCGACGGCGAAGCCGGGCACGAAGTTTGCAACCGCGTCAACCGCACCCACGCCGAGGCCGGTGCGCAAGCCGTACCGGAGTTCCTCTCCGCTGTACTCGAGCCCGAGTGTGAGCAGCAGCAAGAGCACGCCGATCTCGGCGACGAGGGAGATGAAGCTCTCGCTGACATCGAGCGGGGCGATTCCGCCCTCGCCCACGGCAAGACCGGCGAGGAGATAGAAGGGGATGGCGGTGATGCCGAGGCGCCCGGCGAACCGGGCGAGGATCGCCAGCACCAACGCCACGGCGCCGATCTCGAGGAACGCGACAGCCGCGTCCGGCGATGCCGCCGCGACGATCACGATCCGAGTAGCGAGCGAAGGCGGTTCAGACCCTCGGGGGTTCCGACGGCCACGAGCACATCGCCGCCCTCGAACATCGTCGAGGGCTCCGGCGCTGGGATCGTCGCCGTTCCCCGCACGATGGCGACGATCGATGCGCCCGTCTGTGTTCGGAACTGCCCATCGGCGATGGTCGCGCCGTCGAAGCGCGATCCCCGTGAGAGTCTGATCCAGTCCAGCGCGAGACCTTCGATGCGTTGAGCACCCAGAACCGCCTCGCTGACCTGGCTGGTGCCGAGCAGCTCCCCGAGCGTGCGGGTGTCATCGGCGCTGAGGTGGAGAACGGTTCTGCAGATGTCTGGGTCATCGCGGTCGTACACCGCGATCTCTCGGCGGCCGCTGCGATGCGTGAGCAGCGCAACCCGCTCACCGCCAATGGTCGTGAACTCGTGGCGAACCCCGACACCGGGCAGCAACGTCTCCTGTACCTCAGGTATGCCCTCCATCCTCGCGTCTGCCGAGCAAAGTGAGCGCCGCGCGGTGAACCGATCGGTGCGACTCTTACGACAGAGGGGCGGTGATCGACGTGTCCGACCGCAGCGACGAGGATCTGCTCGCGGCCATCGTCGACAGGGACCGTGGAGCCTTCGACGACCTCTATGACCGTCACGGCCCCTGGTTGACGGTGCGGCTCTCGCACCGCTGCCCCGACCTCGATGTGGTTGACCAGGCCATACAGGACACGTTCATGGCGGTGTGGACGAAGCCGGGCGCCTATCGAGGGTCGGGCGCGGTGGCGGCCTGGCTGTGGGGTATCGCCGTGCGCCGTCTGATCGACCAGCTGCGTCGGCGTCCGGCGGTGAGCTACCGAGCAACAAGGGAGGGCCTCGTGCTGTCGGCCGAGGACGAGGTGCTCGTCGGCATCGGCCACGGTGAGCTCGCCGCCGCGCTGGACCGGCTCGCGCCGGAGCTGATCGCGGTCGTGCAAGCAACGGTCCTCGACGGCCTCACGACCCGCGAAGCGGCCCGGCTGCTGCAGATCCCGAGCGGCACCGTCAAGAGCCGCATGTCCCGAGCCCGACTGCAACTGAGGGAGGCGCTGGCATGAGCACAGAAGAGACCTGGCACGCCACCCCCGATGTCCTCGCCGCGTACGCCGCCGGCAGTCTGGGGCGAACGAGCGCAGCGTCGGTCGACGCTCACCTTCTCGTGTGTGCGTCGTGCCGAGCTGCAATCGTGCCGCTGGCGCCGAGGGACCGCCTCGCCCGGAACCTCGCGATGATTCACACGAGGATCGATGCACCGACGGTCTCATGGGCCGAGCGGCTCCTCCGCCGCGCCTCGATTCCGGAGCGCATCACGCGGATGCTGTTCGTCACCCCGTCGGCTCGGGCGGCTTGGCTCGTCGCCATCGTCGGCGCCATGGCAGCTGCCATCCTGGCCGGGGATCTCAGTCACGGCAGCGAACGGGCCATGTTCGCCTTCCTTGTTGGGGCGCCCCTCGTCCCGTTGGGTGTCGTGTCGACGACCTTCGCGACACATTCAGACCCGGCCCGCGAGCTGGTCGTCGCGAGCCCCACACCAGCCTTCGAGCTGTTGCTCGTGCGGGCGGTCGCGGTGCTCGGGCCCGCCACGATTCTCACGCTGGTCGCATCGCTGGTGGTGCCGGGCCACGACGGCGACACGGTGCTGTGGCTTCTGCCGTCGCTCGGCCTCGCCGCCGCGACCTTGGCGCTCGGCAGCTGGCTACCGGTGCGTGCCGTGTCGTGGGTGTTGGGTGGGGCATGGGTCATGGGCGCCTTGGTCAGCGCCCGCGGCGCGGCTCATGGCGAGGTCATCGAGCGCTACGCCGCCTTTCGGCCCACCGGCCAGGCTGCCCTGGTGGTCGTGACGGCCCTCGCTGGTTTTGTCGTCGTGCTGCGACGCGACGCATTCGATCTCGTCGATTCTCGGAGGCCTTCATGATCAGCGGAACCACCGTCGAGCTCGCCGAGGTGACGAAGAGGTACGGCTCGACTCCGGCCGTGGACGGGATCACGCTGGCGTTCGGGCGAGGGGTCACCGGCCTGCTCGGCCCCAACGGTGCCGGCAAGACGACCCTGCTGCGGATCATCGCCACCGTCCTCGCGCCGGACACCGGCGCCGTTCGGGTCCTCGGCGAGGACCCCGGCCGCGTCGAAGGGCGGCTGTCGATCCGCCGCCGGCTCGGCTACTTCCCTCAGGAGCCCGGCTACTA
Organism: Acidimicrobiia bacterium; assembly: GCA_034667945.1. GTDB lineage: Bacteria > Actinomycetota > Acidimicrobiia > Acidimicrobiales > CAIXPF01 > JAXDQG01. The sequence goes on from JAXDQG010000077.1 coordinate 4,436, forward strand.
CGCCAACCTCACCGCTTTCGCCTTCGTCGACTACCTCGCCATCTTGAAGGAGATGACCGACCGGCGGGCCCGCCACGACGACGTCACCCGCGTCCTCACCCAAGTCGGGCTCGACGACGTCATGCACAAGCGCATCAAGTCGCTCTCGGGCGGGATGCGCCGCCGGGTGATCCTCGCCCAAGCGCTGCTCGGCCAGCCCGAGCTGCTCGTGCTCGACGAGCCCGCGTCGGGACTCGACCCCGAGCAGCGGCTGCGCTTCAGGGAGACCGTGTCCGCTGTCGCCGAGCACCACACCGTGCTGCTGTCCACCCACCAGACCGATGACGTCAGCGCTCTGTGTCAACGCGTGGTGGTCATGGACCGTGGACGGGTCCTGCACGACGGCGCACCCGACGAGTTGGTCGACCATGCCCGAGGGCACGTCTGGGTCGCCGAGCGGGCCGACTCGACGGCGCAGGTGTCATGGCGAACCTCGTCGGGCCAGTACCGACTCATCGGCGACCCACCTCCCGGCGCCGAACTCGTCCCACCCGCGCTCGAGGACGCGTACCTGCTGCTCCTTGGCCTGAGAGCCGCCGACGCCGACGTGGCCGTGCCGACCCGGGGGAGATGACCGACCGTGGAACTTGTCGTCGTTGCCGCAATCGCTGCCGTCCTCTGGAAGGTCCTTCGTCGTCGCACGCACCCCCGGCAGCCCGCCAGCGCCGTCGGAGCCGTCGGAGCCGTCGGATGGTGCGACGGCACGAACTGGGCTGTCGTGCCTCCACTCGCACGCGCCGACCTCCGGGCCGTCCTCCGTCATCCCGCGTTCGTCGCCGGCGCTGTCCTCACACCGGTGATGCTCCTGGCCGCCACCAACGACGCCGCGACCGGCCCGTCGGCCACCTGGCGGGAGATCTCCTCCCAGATTGCGCTCGCGCTCGTCCCGTTCGCCTGGCTGACGATCGTCGCGGTCAACCTGGTGGCACTACGCCCGCGCCGCACCGGTGCCGACGAGCTGCTCGCCTCGCTCCCCGCGCCCCAGCCGGTCCGCTCGACGTCCCTCCTCGCCACCGCCGTGGGCCCCGCCGCGGTCGCCGCAGCACTCGCCGCCGGATGGATCGCACTGACGACGACACGACACGACGTCCGAGGCGCTCCAGGGTGGTCCGAGATCGCCGTCGGGATCCTCATTGTCGCCGGCGGAGTCATGGTCGGCGTCGCCGTCGCCCGGTGGCTGCCAAATGCCGTGTTCGGTGTGATCGCCGCAGTCGCCACCGCGGTGCTCCAAGCGCGCTTCCTCGACGTCACCACCTGGCCCTGGAACCGGGCGGAAGGCGACCCGCTGCGGTTCCTCGCCTTCATCGCCGACCTCACCGGAGTCGACGTCCCCGCACTCGAGCTGCGACCCGCCGGTTGGCACTTGCTCTACCTGGTCGGCCTCATCCTGGTCATGGCCGGCGTCGCCCTTGCCCGCGACGGTCTGCGCCGTCCGATCGCTGGCCTGCTCGCCGGCGCGGTGCTGCTGGTCGCCGCCGGCGGCTGGATGCAGACCCGTCCGCCATCGGCGACGCGGCAAGCGCAAATGGTTGCCTACCTGACCGACCCCGCATCCCAGCAGACCTGCGAACGATCCGCGGGCGCCCGCTACTGCGCCTACCCCGAATTCACCTCTGCGATAGCCGGCTGGCGCGAACGCGTCGAGACCACGCTGGGTGTCCTGCCGCTCGGCGCCGACGACCGGCGCGGTCCGCTCGAGGTGACCCAACGGCCCGCCATCATCGTTGGCAACGAACACTGCTCGCCGACCCCGTTCGCCGCGAGCCTGCCACCCCCCGTCGCGGAGCGCGTCTCACCGGCTGCGCTGTGGCCCTCCGACGATCATGTGCACCCCGGCTTCGCCGAGGAGACGCTTCCCTGCTCCGGCACGGAAGTCCACGGG
>JAXDQG010000078.1:0-4424 GCA_034667945.1 Acidimicrobiia bacterium
CCCACGACCAGTAGCCCTAGCGCGCCGAGCTGCAAGGCGGGGGGCCGCAGGTAGGGGGCCGGGAGCGCGAACAGCAGGCTCAGCACCCGGGTCGAAACCGTCGCCACGATCAGACCGACGGGCCCGCCGATCAGCAGGCTCATGCCGATCGTGAGACCACCTTCCAGCGCCGGTCCCGTTGTGGGTCGCAGTCAGGATGGCGACGTTCTCGTCCCGGCGTTTCGTCTCCAGAAGATCGAGCATCGATTCGGTCGTCGCCGCGTCCAATTCGCCGGTCAGCTCATCGGCGATCAGCTCATCGGCGATCAGCACCGCGGGCGCGGGTGCCAACGCCACGGCTATTGCGGCTCGTTGCGCCTCACCACCGGAGAGCTGATGCGGTCGGTTGGTGCGCCGTTCGACCAGGTCGACACGCCCCAGCAGGCCGTCGACACGGCTGGTGACCTGGCCCCGCGGCCGAGAGGCTCTTGCCGCTGCCGGACGGCCCGACGACGCTCACCCATTCACCGAAACCGAGCTGGAGTTGCACACCGGGCGGGACTGTGCGCCCCAGAGCCTGAAGCCCGCCTGAAGAGGTGGGCGAAGTCCTCTTCGATCCCGCCGGGAAGAGCGAGCTCTTCCACGATCGTGGTCGTACACGCCCGTGCTCGACGGATTTCCACCGCCGATGGCTCAGTTCTGCGGGCGCATCAGGTGCGGGGGAGGCCATTGCGTCGGCACCCCGCCCTGTTCGTGCAGCACCTTGACGATCGGCTCCAGCAGCGAGATCAGGCGGTCCGCGCCTTCTGTGCCCAGGTTCCGACTGGGCCCTGCCGACAGTCGGTTGGTGTGCTCCTCGATCGCCCGCCGGGTCGCTTGACCGGCGTCCGTCAGTGTGCCGTCCGGCCGCGCCCACCCCCGCTCCCCCAAGCGGCCCACCGCTGCTGACCACTCCTCGTCCGTCCAACCTCGGATCGGCAGGATGGATGCCCGGTTGCCGTGGCCCATGCCCGCCATCAGCACGTGGCATTCCACCCCATCGATCTCGGCCGCGGCCAAGGCGATGTTGTGGTTGTCGCCACGATGCTCCCGGAGCAGCGTGCAGGCGTGCCAGAGCGCAAGATGGGGTTCATCCGGCCAGGCCAGGCCGGCGTAGGCGTTGTACAGGACACGCCCCACACCGTCGCACGGCTCGATGGCACGTCGGGCGAGCGTGGCGGCGTCGCGAACCTCAGCGGACCCGCGACCCTCACCGAGCATCCGGCGCAATGCCCGGTCCACCAACTCCAAGCGGAGCTCCAGAGCCTGAGTCGGCGAGACCACCTGCCAGTTCGCAGGCAGGGACTTGGCGATCATCCGTGGGGCGAAGTTGTAGAACGCCGCCACCACGACCTCGACAGGAACGGGGCCCATTGGTGCCGCCCGATACACGAAGTAGCCGTTCCACCAGCCCTGCACACCGGTCTTGGTGAAGTCCCGGATCTCCGGCGCGTAGTAGCTCACGTTGTGGAGGGGGCCGAAAAGCTTCGCGAGTTCCCGGGCCCGGACGAGGTGCTGCTGATCGGCCTCGGACATGGATCCTCCCGGGCATCGCCCTGTCAGTCGCCCGTCGGCTTGCGACAGACCTCTCGGTCGCCGGCTGCGGCTCGGCAGGATAGTGTCGCTTCGTTCGTGTCGAGAAGGGACACGTCGGAGATCGGCACCTCCCCGGCGGGGAAGCTGTCCGACGATGTGCGCGAGAAGGGGGACCGGTGGACGAGCAGCGGGTTGCCGACAACGTGGCCAAGGTGCGCCGGGTGTGTGAGAGCTGGGCAACGCTCACCCGCGAGGAGTGGCAGGAGCTCATGGCGCCCGATGTCGACTACCGCAACATCCCCATCGAGGGCGATCACCACGTGGGTCCCGATGCCGTCTTCGAGGTCCTGAGTCGGTTCAGCCGCTCATGGCACGTGGCGCTGCGAGTGGACACCATCGTGGGTGACGAGCGGGCCGTGCTCACGGAGCGCACCGAGCACTTCGAGCATCGGGCGGGCTCGAAGCCGACCTTCGACCTACCCGTCATGGGCGCCTTCGAGCTGAAGGACGGGAAGATCACGGCTTGGCGCGACTACTTCGATCTGGCGCAACTACGCCTTCGGTGACGTCCCCGCGACGACATGTCCCGCCTGCTGCGCGGCCCGCGCGTCGGCACATCGCGTCCCGTTCGGTGTCGGCTCGACCGGTGACCGTCGGCACACCAGCCGACCGCACGTCGTTCCGCGTCCCGCTCGACGCCCTCAGCGCTCGCTAGCCGACATCGAGCGAAATCCCTGGTAAACAGGCATTGTCGGTGCGCTGGGCACGTCGGTACTATGCCCGCCTGCTGACCGTGATACCGCCGTCGGGACGGCGGTCCGAAGCGCCCGGAGTGAACCCGCCGGCGCGCGTCATTCTCCGTGGATATACCGGCTGAGGTGGGCACTAGCCACATGCGTCGCACTCGTTCTGGTGGCGAATTTTTGTCGCGTGGCCCCACGCGTTCCGGGGCTGCGGCGGTGGGCGCCGGGGCGAATTCGAGATCAAACGCGGGTCCTGAGCGGGTCGGAGGCTGCTTGGTGCGGGGCCGGCGTGGCGAGTTGCAGTTGTCGGGCTACTTCCCGACGACAGGAGCTCGGTGACAGGAGAGGGAAAACGTCGGCGTCATCGAGACGGCTCCGTGCCGGTCGCGGTGGCGGTGCCCGCCGACGGGGCCTGATCCGCTGCCGGGCGTGCGTGGGGGTCGGTGCTCGACGCCGGCCCCCACCACCGTCCTGCCTTGGCCGGCGCTCGGTCGCAATCGACCGCCGCCCGGCCAGTCGGCGTCGCCGCCTCAAATCGTGGCGGCTCAAATCGTGCCGCCTCAAATCGTGGCGGCTCAAAGACCATGCCGGCTCCAAATCGTGGCGGCTCAAATCGTGCCCGCTCAAAATCGTGCCCGCTCAAATCATGAAGCAGAGGTTGTCGACCACCCGCTCGCCGAGCTCGCGATCGCCTTCGATACGCACCAGGCCCTTCTGCCGCGCCGTCGGCCCGTCCCAGCGACCCATCGAGAGACACCACCAGGTCTCCGCCTCCATGGTCAACCTCACCGTGGGAGACGCGGCCGGCTCTTCTTCCACCTGGGCGCGACCGCCCCGCACCGCCACGGCGAATCGACGGCTCGAGTCACCGGTCAGCTCGAACGCCACCGTGGTCCCGTCAGGCGCGCCGACTTTCTTGCCCACGACGAAGGCCATTGCCGGTACGAAGCGACCGATGGCCACATCGGCCGTCGCACCGCCGCGATTCCCCGGGCGCTCGACGGCGCGCCGCACGTCCTGCTCGTGCACCCAGATGTCCATGACCCGCACCTGCATGAACTCGCGGTAGGGCACGTTCCCGATCGGTGAAGGGCCCAGCTCGTCGAACTGCTCGGTGGTTCGCTCTGCCAGCTGGCGACGACGTTCCGCCAGAACCTCATGGAGGGTGGCCACCACCTCTGCCGGTGGGCGCCCGCGGAACGATTCGACCCACTGCTCGTTCGCCGCCCCGATCGGGTTCTTCACGTGCAGCGCGTCGGTCACCGCCCCACCGACCGCCGGGGCCTGCCTGCCGGCGAGCATCGACTCGGTGCCGATGACGTGCGCCACCTGGTCCTGGACGGTCCAGCCCGGACAGTCGGTTTGGTTCGACCACGCCTCGACCGGTAGCTCGTCGCACAGCTCCTCGAGGCTCCGGTACTGCTGGTCCAACAGACCCACAACCGGCTCGGTCACCTGCACCCTCCCCGTGGCAATTCAGACGGCGGCTCGGAACTTAACCGACGCGCCGTTAGGACCCGGTCCGACGGTTAGGGTCGGCCCGTGGCGGACCCCCGCGCAGCAGACACCGACCAGCCCTCCGCGCAGGCCACCTATCGCTTCCCGTTCCAGGTGTCATCGGGCGGTCCCTTGCGCACCGGGCCCGGAGGGGCCTGGTGGGCGACGCACACACCGGACGGAGCGGGCACGTTGCGGCTGGCCGGCTGCGGTCCACGTGCGGTTGAGGCCACGGCGTGGGGACCCGGTCGGCATTGGCTGCTTCGGCAGGTCCCCCCGCTGCTCGGCGCGTCCGATCGTCCCGACCGCTTCGTGCCCTGTCACGAGGTCATCCGTCGCCTCTGGAGCACCGGACCCCTCCGACTGGGCCGTACCGACCGGGTGTTCGACGCGTTGGTCGGCGCCGTGCTGGGCACCCGGGTGCAGGTCGAGATGGCCCGCCGCTCGCTCGTGCTACTCGCCGCTCGAAACGGCGAGCCCGCACCGGGTCCCTGGCCGCAACTCCGCGTCATGCCATCGCCCGCACGCCTGGCTGGGCTCACCTACCCCGAGCTCCATCGCTGCGGCATCGAACGCAGCCGAGCCGAAGTGCTGCGGCGGGTGGCGGCCGAGACACCCCGACTGGAGGCG
>JAXDQG010000079.1:0-7708 GCA_034667945.1 Acidimicrobiia bacterium
GGGGTGGATCACCTCGATGGTCGTCAGTGTGGTGTCGGTGGCGCTGGCCGCCCTGCTGTGGTCCTCCCGGCAGCTCTGAGCGCTGGGCAACTCTGTGACCGCCACAACGCGCCGGGGCCGGCGCTAGGTCAGCGCCGGCCCCGAGATGTTGCTGGAGATGGGTCGAGCCAAAGCTCAGTGCGTCAACGAGTCCTCGAGCTCCCGACTGCGAGGAGCCGCGGCCTGCGGCATCGGCACGTCGTCCCGCTTACGGCGCCCAAGCCCGGCAGCCGCCAAGCCGGCCACGCCGGCAACGATCCCCACGATCCCAAGGGTGCGAGCGGTGCCGTCGGAGCTGGACGAGTCGGCAGTCGAGGCCGCAGGCACGGTGGGGGCGGCGGCTGTAGGGGTCGCGGTCGGCGCAGCCGACGGCGCACTGGCCGGCGTCAGCTTGAGCACGGGCGCCGGATGCTCGGGCGCGGCCTGACCCGGAACACTCGTCTCGATCCAGCGGACAACGTCACCATCGCTATAGGTCTGCAGCGCCTTGATGGGGAGCGCATCCACACCGCTCGGCAGGGGACCACCCGACACGCTGAACTCGTTGAACTCACCCGGCTTGATCACACCGCCCGTCCAGCTGATCTGGGAAATGGCCTCGGTGATCTCACCGTCGTCGGTCTTGATCGGGGTGTCGAGCGTGGTCTTGGTGACGGTGTAGGTCCAGCCAGCCTGGGGCTGCACGTTCAGCGAGGCGATGGGGTGGTCGAGGGGCAGTTGGACATCGAGGCGGACGGTGTCGGCGTCGGACTTCTCGTTCGGCACCCGGAACGTGAGCTTGGCGTAGCCGCCCTCCGTGGCGGTGTTCGGGTTCACGGTCACATGCGCTGAGGCCGTGCCGGCTGCTGCGACGACCAGACCGGCACTCATGGCAACTGCGGCCAGGGGACGAATGAATCTGCGCACGGAACTTCTCCCACTCATGCTCGTCGGGCAGCTGGGATCCCCAGATGATCCTCGTGGCCCGTCCACGCATAGTGGTCGGAAAGTGTGGCCCGCCAGCGATAGGTCTTTGGGCCGGGTAACCACGAATGTTCACCTAACCTTGGCTTTCGCCTCTCCGACGAGCGATGTCGAAGCAGGCGACGGCTGCCGCTGCGGCCACGTTGAGTGAGTTCAGCTGCCCGCGAAGCGGTATCGAGGCCAAAGCCTGACAGCGCTGGCGCACCAATCGAGAAAGGCCCTTGCCCTCGGCGCCGAACACCAGACACACCGGCTCGTCGTGCACGGGCAGGTCGGCCAACGACCGCTCCGCGCTGCCGTCCATGCCGACGACCCACACTCCCAACTCGGTCAGGCGAGCCAAGGCGCTCGGCAGCCCTCCCACGAGGCTCAGCGGGACGTACTCGATGGCCCCCGCTGCGGCTTTGGCCACCGCCGGTGTGACATGCACCGCACGGTGACGGGGCAGCACGACCCCGGTCACGCCAGCCCCCTCGGCGCTGCGCAACACCGCGCCAAGGTTTCCGGGATCGGTCACCCCGTCGAGAGCGATGAGGAACGCCGGTGTCGGACGGCGCCGTTTGGCCAGGTCATCGAGGTCGAACTCGGTAAGCCCCTGCGCCCGGGCGATGACGCCCTGTGCGGCACTGGTCAAGGTGAGGCTGTCGAACTTTCCCCGGCCGATTCGCCGGACGGGTACTCGCCGGTCCTCGGCCAACTCGGCGATGTCGTCGAGGATCGGTGCATCCTCGAGGTCGGCCGGGAGCAGGATCTCCTTCACCCTGCGCCGCCCGGCGATCAGCAGCTCGCGCACCGCTTGCCGACCCTCGACCTGTTCCCCACCGAGGCCCTTCCCTCGGTTGGAGCGGTCGGCGTTCTCATCCGCCTGCCCAGCTCCTCGGCTCGGCGCACGCCGACCGCTAGCGGACCCGCGGGCCGCGAATCCCTGCCCCGGTCCGGCTGCGCTGCGGCGACGGGTCGGTGCGCTGCGGTCTCGATTGGCAGCTCCTCCTCCACGCGCCGGCGTTGCCCGGGAGGCCGTCTCGCCACCGCGGCGTGCCGGCATCGCACGCTTGCCCCCGCCCGATGGTCCTCCACCCGTTCGACCGCCAGCAGATGACCCGCCAGCAGATGACCCACCTGCGGAGGGTCTGGCGCGCCGACCCTCTCCGCGCCGGCCACCCGGCGGCGTACGGCTGCTCATGGCTGCTGCCTGCTCACGATGGCCACCGCCCAGCACGCCAACCCTTCGCGGCGGCCGAGCGCCCCCAACCCCTCTGGTCGCTTGCCCTTGAGCGTGACCGGTGCACCCACCGCCGCGGACAGCCGAGCCTCCATCTCCGACCGGTGCGGCGCCAGCCGGGGGGTCTCGGCGACGATCGTGCAGTCCACGTTGCCAGGCTCCCATCCCGCACTGCGGACAAGGGCCACGGCCCGGCCGAGCAGCTCGAGACTGTCGGCATTGGCGTAGGCGACATCGGTATCCGGAAAGAGCTGGCCGATGTCGCCCAAACCGGCGGCGCCGAGCAGCGCATCGGTCACGGCATGGGCAATGACGTCGGCATCGCTGTGTCCCGCCAGACCCGGGTGACCCCCGAAGTGCACGCCACCGAGGATGAGCGGCCGGCGAGGGTCGTCGCTGAAGGGATGGACATCGAAGCCGTGGCCGATCCGGAGAGGTGTCTCCATTGGCGCACGGGCCCGTATCACTGCCTCAGCCACCAACAGATCCTCCCGGTGTGTCAGCTTCATGTTGGTCGGCTCGCCTGGCACAACGACTACCCGACCGCCGGCCTGCTCTACCAGCGCGGCGTCGTCCGTTGCCTCGCCTTCGCCGGCGTGGGCCTGACGCAGCACAGCGGCGGCAAAGGCCTGCGGTGTCTGCACCGCCAGCAACTCGTTCCGATCCACCGTACCGCCCCCGATCCGCCGGAGCGTGTCCGCCACGGGCGTGCCCGGCAGGGCGGCGTCTGCGCCCTCGAGCACCGTTTCGACCACGGCTGCGAAGAGCGCGGGACTGGCGAGTGGTCGGGCAGCGTCGTGGACCACGATGACCGATGCCTCGACCGGCACGGCAGCCAGACCGCAGCGCACGGATGCCGAGCGAGTCTCGCCTCCGGCCACTACCCGGTCCGCGCTGATGTCGGATGGCAGGTCATAGCCGGCCGGGAGGACCACCACAAGCCCATCAGCGTGAGCCCGGGCGGCCTGCGCGGAGAGTCCAAGCACGGTGCTGCCGGCGATGATCTCGAACTGCTTCGGCCGGCCGAAGCGGCTTCCTGCGCCCCCTGCCACGACGATGGCCCAGACCGTCAACTGCCCACTCCGTCCGGCGGCAGCGCTCCACCGATCCGCAGCCTCGGGCAGCCGGCAGTCGCGAGAGGTGCGGCTGTGAATCGGGTCACTAGGGTTGGGCAAATGGTCGACGTGGCTCTCCTGCGCAACACCGACTTGTTTCGCGACCTCGAGAACGAGCCGCTGGAACGGGTCAGATCACACGCGCAGATGCGCCGGGTCCATCGGGGAGACGTCCTGTTCAACGAGGGTGACCTGGCCAACGAGCTGTTCATCGTGGTCAGCGGGCGAATCGCCATCGCCAATCGGTCGCCTGACGGCCGGGAGTCACTGCTGGCGCTCATGGAGTCGGGCGATCTGTTCGGGGAGATGCCCCTCTTCGACGAGGGCGGCCGCTCGGCGGACGCCAGGGCCCTGACCACCTCGGAAGTGGTGGCCGTCCCGTACGAGCCGATCCGCAGGCTGTACGACGAGCAGCCCGAGCTGCTGTGGAACGTGGTCGAGATGCTGGCCAGGCGGCTACGGAACATGGACGCCGCCCTCGCCGACTCGGTGTTCCTCGACGTCACGGGTCGCACCGCCAAGCGGCTGCTCGAACTGGCCGGCGATGACGACGAGTTCATGCTTCCGGTGACGCAGGAGGAGCTCGCCGGCATGGTGGGTGCCTCCCGGGAACGTGTCAACAAAGCCATTGCCAGCTTCGTCCGTCTGGGTTGGATCGAACAAGGCGACCGCAAGTACATCATCACCGACCGCGAACAGCTCAACCGACGAGCACGTTGATCGCCGGCGCAGGTCAGGCGTGGCCGCGGTCAGGCGTAATGGTCGAGGATGGACGTCTCGGCCAGGCGGGCAAGGCTCTCCTTGATCGCCCGTGCCCGGCTCTCGTCCAAACCGCTCACGTCGGCCAACTCGGCTGGCGTGGCCCGAAGTGTCTTCTGAAGGCTGCCGAACCGCTCGACGATGCGCTCGACGAGATGCTCGCCCAGCCTGGGCACCCGAGCCAGCAGGCGGTAGCCCCGTGGCTGGAGGCTCTCCCCGAGTTCGACCGCTTCGCCCGCCAAGGCGACCCGCTCCGCGACGGCGCGGAGATCGAGCAGCTGCTCTGCCTCGAGCTCGTCCAGAGCCGCCAGCGCATGCTCGACACCCCACGCGCTGGCGTCGACGAGGTAGTCCCGTAGCACGTAGCGACGGTCGTCGTCGGCGCCACCCACCAGCTCCTCGAGCTGCAGACGCACCAAGCGCCCGTCGGTGCCGAGCTCCACGATGGCCACTTCGATCTCGTCGGCGATGCGTCGCACCATCTCGGTGCGCTGCAGCAGGCTGACCACGTCTCGCACGGTGACGAGGTCTTCGACCTCGAGGGCCGCCAGCTCGGCCGACGTGGCGTGCAGTCGCTTGCGATACTGCTCGAGCGTCTGCAGCGCCTGGTTCGCCCGGGTCAGCAGGGTGCCGGAGGACAGCAGCGGCCGCTGCTCGTCGCCGAGGTAGACGGTGATGGCGTCACGCGACTCGGACACTGAGATGACCGGCACGTTGAGCGAGCGGGCCACGCGCTCGGCCGTGCGGTGGCGGGTCCCGGTCTCTGCGGTGGGCACGGTCGGATCGGGCATGAGGTGGACATTTGCGCGAGCGATGCGACTGGCGTCGTTCGCCAGGATGATGGCTCCGTCCATCTTGGCCAGCTCCGACAGGCGCTGCGGGGTGAACGCCGCATCTAGCAGGAAGCCACCAGAGCAGATGGACAACACGGGCGGATCGTCACCGACCACGATCAGCGCACCCAGTTCGGACTGACGGATGCGGTCGAGCCCTTCGCGCACAGGCTGCCCTGGAGCAACCGCGGCCAGCGCGGCCAGCATTGCGAGACTGGGGGCGGGAGCCACCGTGACATGTTACTGAGCTGGCAGCGGCCGGCTCTTGGCCGAGCGCCCGCGGATCTACGGGGCGGGCATCACGCCGCACGAGCAGGGACACCTGGGCGAGCCGTCATTGCGCCTCCCAACAAGCCAGCGGCCACTGCGGCCTCGGCCACGCTGCCCACCCGCACCACTTCCAGCCCGGCGGGCGCATCGGGCGCCGATGCGGGCACGATGGCCCGCCGGAAGCCGAGCCGTTCGGCCTCGGCCAGCCGGCGGGGCAGGTGCGGCACGTTGCGCAGCTCACCCGCCAGACCAACCTCGCCGCAGGCCACCAGCCGCGGGTCGATCGGTCTCCCCACGGCCGAGGACAGGAGCGCCAAGGCGACGGCCAGGTCTGCGGCGGGCTCGACCGCCTGCACACCCCCGACCGCGAGGGCATAGACGTCGCAGCCCTGCAGCGGCACGTCGACGCGCTTGTCGAGCACGGCCAGCAGCAGCGCCATGCGGCCGGCGTCGATGCCCTCGACCGAGCGGCGGGGCACCGTGGACGGTGTGGCGGCCACCAGCGCCTGCAGCTCGACCAGCAGCGGTCGACATCCCTCCACCATCGGATACACCAGGGAGCCGGCCACACCCTCCAGCCGGTCCCCCAGGAACAGACCACTCGGGTCCGACACGCCCACGAGGCCGCTCTCGCGCATCTCGAAGAGTCCGAGCTCATGGGTCGCCCCGTGGCGGTGCTTCACCGCGCGTAGCTGGCGGAGCGCGTGATGTCGGTCGCCCTCGAAGGAGAGCACGGTGTCCACCAGGTGCTCGAGCTGGCGAGGGCCGGCGAGCGAACCATCCTTGGTGACGTGGCCGACCATGACCATGGCGACGCCACGGTCCTTTGCCTCGTCGACGAGGCGGTGCGCGCACTCTCGGACCTGGGTCACCGAGCCGGGTGGTGCACCTCCTTCGCCAGCCCGCATGGCTTGGATGGAATCGATGACGACGAGGGCGGGAGCGGTTACGTCGAGGCAGGCGGGGATGCGATCGACCAGCCCTTCGGACACGACCCAGACGCCGGGCGGGAGCGGACCGAGGCGCTCGGCCCGGGCGCGCACCTGGCCGGCCGACTCCTCTGCCGCTACATACAGGGCTGCCTCTCCATGGCGACAGAACGATGCGACCGCCTGCAGGAGCAACGTGGACTTGCCGATGCCGGGCTCGCCGCCCAGCAAGGTCACGGAGCCGGCCACGAGACCACCGGAGAGGACCCGGTCCACCTCGTCCAACCCTGTGGGCCTCGGGGTCGCCTCGCCGACCTCCACCTCGGCGAGCCGACGGGGCGGTGCCCCGCCGCGTGGCACACCACGCAACGCGGGTGACAGCGTCACCTCATCCAGGGTGTTCCAGTTGTTGCACACCAGGCAGCGGCCAACCCACTTGGGGAAGGAGGCGGAGCAGGAGCGGCAGAGGAACGCCGTGTGAGACGGTCGGGACATGACGACCATCTTCCTCGCGAGGTGTGACAACGAAGCACTACCTCCCGAGAAGCACTACCTCCCGAGAAGCAACATCACCCGAGAAGCAACATCACCCGAGAAACACCGCCATACGCTCATAGCCCGGTCTCCGGCTGCAGGGGCGCGGCGAGTGGTCGGTAGCCTTCCGCCAGTCGTATCCAACCGGAGGTACCCGTGGACATAGAGGTCGTCATCGAGATCCCCAAGGGTTCCCGGAACAAGTACGAGATGAATCACCACACGGGGGACATCTGGCTCGACCGACACCTGTTCACCGCCATGTCTTACCCGGCCGATTACGGCTTCGTGCCCGGCACTCTGGCGGAGGACGGCGACCCACTCGATGTGCTGCTCCTGCTGGACGAGCCGACGTTTCCCGGGTGCCATGTGATGGCCCGGCCGGTTGGCGTGTTCTTCATGCACGACGACAAGGGTGAGGACGCCAAGGTGCTGTGCGTCCCCGCCGGCGACCACCGATGGGACGACATCCAGGATGTGCACGACATCCGGCCGCACCTACGCAACGAGATCCGGCACTTCTTCGAGGCCTACAAGGAGCTCGAGCCGGCCAAGTTCTCCGAAGTACGGGGTTGGGACAGCCGCGAGGCCGCCTGGGCAGCGATCGAGGACGCTCGTCGGCGCCACGCCGATCCGAGCTGCCCCTGAGGCTGACGCTCGCTCGGCTCAGAGCGGACTCAGCTGGGGACCGGCGTGAAGCTGCGGAGCTGCGGATGGTTGCCGGCGGGCACCGACTCGTCCGGGGCGTACTGCACTGTCCTGGCTCCGAGCTTCTGGGCGGTGTCCAGCAACGCCGTGCTGCGGGCGATGACCATCGCATTGGCGGGGCCGAAGCCCGTCGTGCGCCACGCGGCCTCGAGCAGGGCCGAGTGCGGGGGCCGCACCCCCACCTCGCCACTCGAGATCCAGGCGCCCACCACCTCGTCGAGCCCGAATCGCTGACGGAAGACCCCGGTCCACTCGGGTACCTCGTCGCCGAGGGTGGCAACCTCCAAGCCTCGCTCGGCCGCTCCTCGTAAGAACTCGAGGATGTCGGGCGACAGC
>JAXDQG010000080.1:0-5992 GCA_034667945.1 Acidimicrobiia bacterium
GAGTCGAACGCCATAGCGCGTAATATCAGCCAGGTGCACGAGCAGATACCGGGTGCGTACAAAGATTTCGACAAGGTCATGTTCAGCCAGGCAGACTTTGTGAGGATCGTAGAGCGGCGCACGCCGCTCGCTGCTTGCAAAGGCTCGGATTTCGGTCGTCACCCCAAGAAAGGCGCGACCGTTCCCGGCGCCGACGCCCCGGAGCTGTGATGGGCGCCGAAGCTGCGGCTCGGGTGGACACCCACCAGCACGTCGTCCCACCTTCCTATGCCGCCTGGCTGCGTGAGCTGGGGATACGCGCTGGCGGTCTGCCGATTCCCACATGGAGCGCCCCTGCGGCAATGGACATGATGGACGACCACGGGATCCGGGTAGGGATTTTGTCCATCTCGACACCGGGCGTGCACATGGGCAACGACATCGAAGCTCGCGCCAAAGCCCGGGAGGTCAACGAATTCGCGGCCGGGGTCGTGCGCGATCATCCTGAGCGTTTTGGTTTCTTTGCAACATTGACGTTGCCGGATGTGGACGGTTCGCTCGCAGAGGCCACCTACGCATTGGACGAATTGCACGCGGATGGCCTGGTGCTCTTGGCGAGCAATGCGGGCATCTATCTCGGTGACCCCGCATTTGACGCGCTGTTCGACGAATTGCATCGGCGCAAAGTGGTCGTGTTCGTCCATCCATCGGTCCCTATGGGGCTGGAACCCGTCCCGGGATTACCCGCTTATGCGGTCGATTTCCTGCTCGACACAACTCGCGCCGCCGTGAAGCTGGCCGCTTCCGGCACGCTCGAGCGCTGCCCGGACGTGAAGATCATCCTCTCGCATGCCGGAGGCTTTCTTCCGTATGCGGCCCATCGAGTAGCGCCGATGTGTTCAGCGACCTTCGATGTCGACGAGGGACTCGCCAGGCTGAAACGCTTCTACTTCGACATCGCGCTTTCCGCCAGCCCGACCGCTCTTCCCGCTCTGCTCGCCTTTGCCGAGCCCGATCACGTCCTCTACGGCAGTGATTGGCCCTACGCTCCGACCCCTGTAGTCAGCCGGTTCACCAATGGGCTCGACAGCTATGCGCTGGAAGACAGCCAGCGGAGGTTGCTCAACCACGGCACGGCGGAGCACCTCTTTCACCGCATCCGCCGGGTGATGTAACTCGCCGACATGGGCGACGGGTAGGTAGCGGTCGGCCGTGGGCGCTGACGCGGCTCCCTCGACCTGACGCGGGACGGCCCGGGCACCGCGAACGCCAATCGGAGCAACGCGAACCGGCCCACCGCACGGACGCGATTGACAAGGCCAGCACCACCGCACGAGGGTTTCAGCAGCAGGCCAGCCCATACAGCTGCCGGCGCACCGGCGCCGTCGGGCAGTGCGGCGACGAAGGGGGAACGCAGTGGCCACCCACGACGTAATCGATGTATCCGACGTCATCCCGAACGGCACCCGGCTCCAAGGGGCCGGGCGATGAGCCTGCGAGGAGCGGCGGCCATCACGGGGATCGCCGAGCGCAAGCCCACGCGCTGGACTGACGGCGAAACCACCCTCGACATGTTCTCCCGCATCGCCGTGGGCGCGGTCGAAGACGCCGGCTTGCAGCTGCACGACATCGACGGGGTCATTGCCCACCCGATGGCGGGCGTGCCCATGTTGGTGCCGTCCACCATCATCGAGCTGCTGGGCCTCCGCACCACCTACGCCGAGACCGTCGACCTCGGCGGCGCCACTGGCGCGGCCATGGTCTGGCGAGCCGCTGCCGCCATCGCGGCCGGTCAGTGCAACGCCGTCCTCTGCGTCACCGCGTCCCGCCGCCAGCGCCGGGACCCCGCGGCCAAATCACGGGGGGCCGGCGGCGGCCACCGGGGCGTGGGCGGCAAGGACACCTCCGCCTGGGCGGAATTCGAGGTTCCCTACGGCAACGTCGGCGCCAACATCGGCTACGCCATGATCGCCCAGCGCTACATGCACGATCACGGCGTGACCCCCGAGCAGCTGGCGCGCATCGCCGTGCACCAGCGGGACAACGCCTGCCAGAACCCCGATGCCTTCTTCTACGGCCAGCCGATCACTGTCGACGACGTCCTCAACTCGGAGATGGTGGCCGACCCGCTCCACTTCCTCGAGATCGTCATGCCGGCGGCGGGCGCGGCTGCGCTCGTCGTCGTCCATCCCGACCTGGTTCGCTCCACCAACAAGCCGGCAGCCTGGCTGCTCGGTGCCGGCGAGTGCACGACCCACAAGACGATCACCTATGCGCCCAGCCTGAGTGACACAGCCATCCGCCCCGCCGCTGATCGGGCCTTCGCCCAGGCCGGCGTCGCCCGTGAGCGCATCGGCCTCGCCTCCCTCTACGACTGCTACACGATCACCGTGCTGGTCACCCTTGAAGAGGCCGGCTTCTGCAAGCGGGGCGAGGGCGGTCGTTTCGTCGCGGAGCACGACCTGCGCTGGAACGGGGACTTCCCGCTCAACACCCACGGCGGCCAGCTGAGCTTCAGCCAGCCCGGCCTGGCCGGCGGTATGAGCCACGTCACCGAGGCCGCCCGGCAGGTCCAGCAGCGGGGCGGCGACCGGCAGGTCAAGGACCTCGAGCTGGCCTTCGTCAACGGCAATGGCGGGATCATGAGCGAGGAGTGCGCGCTGGTGCTGGGGGTCGAGCCGTGAGACCGCGCCCGAACACCTCACCCGTCACCGAGCCGTTCTGGGACGCCACCGGCCAGGGCCGGTTCCTCATCCAGCGCTGCCCTCGCTGCCACCACGCCACCTTCTATCCCAAGCCGACCTGTCCCAACTGCGGCTCGCCCGAGCTGAACTGGGAAGACGCCAGCGGTCGGGCGACGGTCCACACCTTCTCGATCGCCCGGCGCGCCACCCATCCGGCCTTCAACGGGCAGGAGCCCTATGTGGTGGCCATCGTCGAGCTCGACGAGGGTCCGATGGTGACGACGAACATCGTCGATATTCCGCCCGAGGAGGTCCGCATCGGCATGCCGGTTGAGGTCACCTTCGAGGACGTGGGCGACGACGGCATCGCGCTGCCGCTGTTCCGCCCGGCAGGCCGGTGACGCAAGACTCGCCGGTGACGCAACACCCGCCCATCAGCGAACAACAGGCTGCCGCCACGCAGGCCGCCCTGGCCGCCGACCTCCACCGACGGGCCGACACGATCCGCACGGACATGGGTGGGTCAGAGAAGATCGAGCGCATCCACGCCCGCGGCGGCCGCACCATCCGCGAGCGGATTACCGACCTCGTCGACCCGGGCTCGTTCCGTGAGCTGGGCACCTTCACCCGATCCAAGCGTCCCGAGGATCGCGACGACACACCCGGCGACGGGAAGATCGGCGGGCGGGCCACGATTGACAATCGTCCCATCGTGGTCTTCGGCGACGACGTGACCGTCCGCCAGGGATCGTCCTCCATCGTGGGAGGCCGCAAAGAGGAACGCCTGGCCGAACACGCCTTCCGCCACGGCACGCCCATCGTGCATCTGGGCGAGACCGGCGGCGGCCGCATCCCCGACATCCTCGGCGCCGAGGGCATCAGCGAGATCATCCCCTTCCCCTCCTACGGCACCCGCCGTCACCTCGTCCCGATGGCCACGGTCATCGTGGGCAAGTCATTCGGCGGCTCGTCGTTCCTCTCCGCCATGAGCGACTTCACCGTGCAGGTCAGGGGATCGTGCCTGGCGGTCACCTCTCCGCGGGTGTTCGAGGTGGCCACCGGCGAGATCATCGGCTTCGAGGAACTGGGCGGCGTCGACGTGCACGCCCGGCACACCGGCCAGATCGACCTCGGCGTCGACACCGAGGCCGAAGCGTGGGAAGCGGTACGCCGCTGGCTGAGCTACCTGCCCTCCAACGCCTGGACGCCTGCGCCCCGGAACGAACCGGCGGGCGCGCTCGAGCCCGATCCCGGGCTGGCCGACCTGGTGCCGACCCAGCGGACCCGCGGCTACGACGTGCGTCGCCTCATCACCCGACTATGCGATCCGGGCAGCTTCTTCGAGCTGCGTCCCACCATCGGCCGCAATCTCAGCACCGGCTTCGGCCGGCTCGACGGTTGGCCCATCGGCATCATCGCCTCCAACCCGATGTTCGAGGCTGGTGCTCTGGACGCGGATGCCTGCGAGAAGGCCACCCGACTGCTGGTGCTGTGTGACTCCTTCGACATCCCGGTGCTGTTCCTCCAGGACGTGCCCGGCTACCTGGTCGGCAAGAAGGTCGAGCACGAACGCCTGCTCTACAAGGCCATGCGCTTCCGCCAGGCGCTGACCATCTGTCGCTGCCCGACGCTGACCGTCATCGTGCGCAAGGCCTTCGGGCTGGCCTTCAAGTCGATGAACGGCTCCGGCATGGGCGCCGATGCCATCTACGCCTGGCCCGGTGCCGAGATCGGCTTCATGGACCCGGATGTGGCGGTCAACGTGGTGCGCCCCAACGCCACCGACGACGAACGCGCCGAGCTGAGCGCCCAGCTCAGCGAGGTCACCTCCCCTTACGACGCCGCCGGCGTCCTGCTGCTCGACGACGTCATCGACCCGGCGCTGACTCGCCGCGTGCTGGCCGACGACCTGGAGCGCCTCTCGACCCGAAAGGCGCCGCCGGTGGAGAGGCGCCCGCTCTCCTACTGGTCGACCTGCTGATGACCGGGTTGGCGGATCCGTCCATGCCCCCGTCCATGCGCCCGGAGAGGCTCACATGCAGCTCCGACTGAACGTCGTCGGATCGACCGGCCTCGGGAGCCGCCTGCTGTTTCTGGTCCACGGCTTCGGTGCCGACGAACACGACCTGGCCCCGTTGGCCCAAGTCATCGACCCCGACGGTCGGTTCTTCGTCGTCTGTCCGCGCGGACCGCTGGAGGTGGAGCCCTACGGCGGTGCCAGCTGGTACGACTTCACGGACCACGGTGCCGACCCGGCCACCTTCCAGGGTTCGCTCATCGCCCTCGACCACGCGGTGGACTCGATCTGCCAAGCCCGGGGCCTCGACCGGTCACGTGCGGTGTTCGCCGGCTTCTCGCAGGGTGGATCGATGGTGTTGGCGCTATCGCTGCGGCAGTCCAGCAAGGCGCGTCCGGCCGCGGTGGCCTCCCTGTCGGGATTCCTGGCACAGCCCGACTGGCTGGATTACGCCTGGGACGCTCCGGACCTGCCTCCTGCGTACGTCCAACACGGCACCTACGACCCGATGCTGCCGGTCGAGCGGGGGCGGGCGTCGGCCCAGACCCTGGCTGACCACGGGCTGCGGGTCGAGTGGCACGAGTATCCGATGCAGCACGAGATCCGACCCGAGTCGATCACCGACCTGCGGGCGTTCCTGCGAGAGGTGTAGACGGCCATGAGCACGCTCGAAGGGGATCCAACCGCGGAGGTCGACCCGGTCGCCGACCTTCACCGGCGCGCCGCCCGGATCCGCACCGAGATGGGCGGCGTGGCGGCCGCCGAGCGGCTGGCTCAGCGAGGCGAGCGAACCATTCGCCAGCACATCGACGGCCTGCTCGACCCGGGGAGCTTCAACGAGATCGGGACGTTCGCCCGTTCCATGCGCCCCGAGGACCGGGACCACACCCCGGGCGACGGGAAGATCGGTGGCATCGGCACCATCAACCAGGGCCAGCCCGTGGCCGTGGCCGGCGACGACATCACCGTCAAGCGAGGGTCCACGGCCGAGGTGGGCAGCCGGCGGCTCGACCGCCTGGCCGACCTGGCCATGCGGCGCGGCATGCCGATGGTGTACTTCGGGCAGACCGGTGGGGCCCGCATACCGGACATCATGGGGTCGGAAGGCTTCGCCGAACTGCCGTCGTTCACCGAGTTCGCCGGTCGGCGCCACCGGATCCCCCTGGCGACCGCCATCGTTGGACAAAGCTTCGGCGGCTCGTCGTTCATCTCGGCCATGAGCGACTTCACGGTGCAGGTCCGGGGCACCTGCCTGGCGGTCACCTCACCGAGGGTGGTCGAGGTGGCCACCGGCGAGCGGGTGGACATGGAG
>JAXDQG010000081.1:0-3365 GCA_034667945.1 Acidimicrobiia bacterium
CTCCCAAAGCCGCGCGCCCGTCGACGTGAACAGGGGCCAGTGTCGGGTCGTGACACAAGATCCGCCGCTCCAGCTCGACCAGCTCAGGGCCGGGTTCCAGTCCCAACGATGCGACCAACCGGTTACGGGCCTCTTGGAACAGCGCCAGCGCTTCCACCTGGCGGCCGTTGCGGTAGAGGGCCACCATGGCCAGCACCCACAGACGCTCCCGTTGCGGATTACCTCGACACCACGCCAACAGTTCGGCAAGACGTGCTGGCGCGTCTTCAGTTGCCGACTCGGCGGCGAATACGTCCTCGACCGCCCCGAACCGCAGCTCGGTCAGCTCGGTGATCGTCGGATGCGGCGGCACGTCCTCGCCCGACAGAACGTCGCCGCGCCACAACGCCATCGCCTCGCGCAGGCATTCAGCGTGAGCCCTACCCTCCGCGGCCAGCGTTTTCGCCTCGCGGACGAGACGCTTGAACCGAAGACTGTCGATCGTGTCGAAGTCGGTGACCAGCCGAAGCCCACCCGACGTCCGCTCGATCGTGGCCTGAATGTTGTGATCGCGAAGCTGCCGACGCAGCCGCGAAACGGCAACGTGCACGCCAGACTCGTCCGCGCCGCAATCGGCACCGAGCACCCAACGGGCAGCATCACCACGACTCACCGCCGCCGGAGCCTCTAGCAAAAGCAGACCAAGCAGCTTGCGTTCACGCGCACCGCGAATCGGCACCCCGTCACCCACGACGAGCGGGCCGAGCAGCCGGAAATTCATCTCGCCCCCGACGGCTGGAGCTCTTCGCGGGCACACCTGATCTGCTCACGGGCGTACTGCACAGCGTCGGCGGGTTCCATGGCCGCCCCGGCAGCGACGCACCGCTCGAAAGCGGCGTCGCCAAGAGCCTCGCGCATACGACCGAGGACACTTCGCCGGATGCCGGGCTCTCTCGCGCTGATGTGAGTGGTGATGCCGTAGAGCGTCGCTGCGATCTCAGGGCGCTCCAGCCGATCGAAGCACACGGACAAGCTGGCGAATGTCACCGCCAAGTTGGCCAGATTGCCCGAGCGGTGCTGCACATCGATGGCGAAGTCGTACAAATTCAGCGCAGCACCGATGTCGCCGCTGACCGTTTCGACACGGGCGGCGTCTCGGTAGATGCTCGCCTCGACCAGCACTTGGCGGTGCTCACGGGCATAGGCGAGCGCTTGGTGAAACGTTTCCAGTGCCCGGGCTGGCTCCTTTCGCGCCAAGGCCAAGCCCAACCCATACAGCGCTTTCGCCAGGAAGAACGGGTTGCCGAGATCTCGAGCGGCACAGACCGCCTCCTCAGCGAGCGAGGCGTAATCATCGGTTCTGCCGACCATTGCGAACACCATCGTCTGCCCACCAAGGCCGTAGACGGGACCGGCGCCGGACTGGGCCGCGAGTCGGGTGTGGATCTCCATCGCCCGCTCATACCGCCCGGCATGCAGCTGAGCCATTCCCTCCCACTCGGCACTGAACCCGTCGGGGAAAGGCTCATAGCTTCCTTCCGCCTCCAACGCCTGCGCGGTCTGGGCATAGCGGGCACCCCGGTCTGGCTGCCCGGTGAACGTGCACAGACTGGCGGCCGTGTACAAACGAGGAAGGTGGGACAGCTGAGCCGCAGTCGCAGCGGGAAGGATCTCCTCCACCCAGCCGACCGCCTCGAAGCGCTCCAGCGGTATCGCAATGATGGCGGCGTGCGCGGCAATTGCACTCGCCGTGGCTAGATCACCTCGGTCGGTCGCCCAGCGGAAACCTGCGCGCAGGTTGGCCAGCTCGACGTCGACCCAATCCAACGCCACCCGCTGAGATGGGCCGTCCCATAGGTTCCAATAGGCGACGGCCTGCTCGGCGAAATAGACCGCGTGCCGGTCGCGCACCTGCTCGATCGTGCCGCTCGCCGCCAGCTCGTCTTCAGCGAATTGACGGATCGTCTCCAACATCCCATAACGGGCGTGGCCGCCCACTTGTTCGACCCCGAGCAGTGATTTGCGCACCAGAGAATCCAGCCCGTCCAACACGGCGTATTCGTCGACTCGGTCGTTGGCGATATAGGCGGCAGCGGCAAGATCGAAACCGTCGGCGAACACCGAACAGTGCTGCAGCAGCATCCGTTCGGCCTGATCGAGCAGGTCATACGACCAGCCCACCGCGTGCCGCAGCGTCTGATGGCGCTCCACTCCCCGCCGTGACCCAGCCAACAGACGGAACCGGTCACCCAGCCGAGACCGGACATCCTGCGCCGTCATCGACACCATCCGGGCCGCCGCCAGCTCGATCGCCAGTGGAAGGCCATCCAACCGCCGGCAGATCTCGTCCACCGCCTCGGCCTCGACCTCTTCGCCCAGGTCGAATCCGCCCGCCACCGCCCGGGCCCGGTCGACGAACAGCTCCACCGCCGCCGAAGCCGTCCCACCCTGCACGCCCAACGGTGGGACCACCAACAACTGCTCCGCCCCCACCCGCAACCCTTCCCGCGAGGTGGCGATCACCTGCACCGTCGAGGTCCGAGCCAGCAACGCCTCGACCAGACCGGCCGCCGCATCCAAGACGTGCTCGCAGTTGTCCAGGATGACCAGCAGTTGCCGCCCAGACAACGACCGCACCAGCGACTCCGTCACCCCCAGATCCGCCTGGGCCGTGACCGCCAACTCCGTGGCGGTTGCGTCCGGCACCATGTCGGCGTCACCCACTGGAGCCAGCTCGACCAGCCACACGCCGTCGGGGAACTCCCCCACCAGCTCAGCACCCACCTGCAGCGCCAGACGCGTCTTACCGACCCCACCCACTCCGGTCAACGTCACCAAGCGATGCATTCGCACCAGCTCAACGACGTCTTTCACTTCCGACTCGCGGCCGACAAAGCTCGTCGAGGGAAGCGGCAGGTTCCCCGGCTGCGGGTCGGGCCCTCCAGAAGCTGCGCGCCAAGGGGCCAGCGTCGGGTCGTGGCACAGAATCCGCCGCTCCATCTCGACCAGTTCAGGTCCCGGCTCCAGACCCAGGGTGTCGACCAGCCGAGCCCGGGCCTCTTGGAACAGCGCCAACGCCTCGACCTGGCGGCCGTTGCGGTAGAGGGCCACCATGGCCAGCACCCACAGGCGCTCCCGGTGCGGATTGCTGCGACACCAGTCCAAAAGCTCAGCGAGACGGCTCGCGGCGTCTTCAGGCGCAAAGTCGGCGGCGAATGCGTCCTCTACCGCCTCGAACCGCAACTCGGTCAACTCGGTGATCGTGGCATGCGGCGGCACGTCCTCGCCCGCCAGCACCTCGCCGCGCCACAACGCCATCGCCTCGCGCAGGCATTCAGCGTGACCCCGACCCTCCGCGTCCAGCGTTTTCGCCTCGCGGACGAGAC
>JAXDQG010000082.1:0-10818 GCA_034667945.1 Acidimicrobiia bacterium
GGCCGGCTCCCATATCGTTCCATGAACGGAGCTGGTGGCAGGCCCGGTCGAGAACCCAGATGCCCAGCGGGACAATTAGGCCCGTCTCTTCCGCAATGCCAATGAAATCCCCCGGCGGGCGTAAGCCTCGTTCGGGGTGTTGCCACCGAACGAGCGCCTCGAACCCTGCTGTGGTGCCATCTTCGACCGTGATCGTCGGTTGGTAATAGACGCAGAACTCGCCGCGCTGGAGGGCTCGGTGCAGGTCTGACTCGATTTCCAGGCGCCATTCGGCGCGCATTCGGAGCTCGTCGTTGAATACCGAGCAGCCCGCTCGCCCCGCTTCCTTGGCTTGGTACATGGCGGCGTCGGCGTCGCGCATGAGATCTCCGGCGCTGTCGCACGAGGAATCGGCGAGACGGATGCCGATGCTGACGGTGACGAAGAGCTCGCGCCCGTCGATCACGACCGGTTTGGCCAGCGTCCGCGCCACGCGGGCGGCAACGGCTTCCGCAGCGGCGTCATCGGCCAGATCCTGGCAGCACATCACGAACTCGTCACCGCCGATGCGGGCCACGGTGTCACCCGGCCGCACAACTGCGATCAGACGTTCCGCGACTGCCGAAAGGACCTGATCGCCAGCAGAATGACCGAGCGAGTCGTTGATGAACTTGAAGTGATCGAGGTCACAGAACAGCACGGCCAGCTTGCCGTCGGACCGCGAACATCGAGCCAAGGCGATCTCGAGCCGGTCGACGAGTAGGGCGCGGTTGGGTAAGCCCGTCAAATCGTCGTGGGTGGCCGAGTGCGCGAGGCTGGACTCTGCCTCCTTTCGTGCCGTGATGTCGGTGAACATTGCGAGCGCCCCCGCGTACTCACCATCATCGTTCATGATGGGAGCAGTGCTCACCAGCGTCCACAGCTCGGTTCCGTCGCGGCGAATGAACCGAAAATCGAGACGATCGTTCGTCCCCGTGCGCTGTCGACTGAGACTTTCTGCGGCGATGCGTTGACCTTCTTCGTCGAGGAATTCGAACAATGGCCGCCCGAGCATTTCGTCAACTTGGTAACCGAGCATCGCGGCTAAACGATTGTTCACAAAGGTCGTATCCCCCGCAGCATCGATCGACCAGATGCCCTCTCGTGTCGTCTCCATCATGGAGCGATAGCGGGCCTCGCTCTCTCGCAGAGCCATGTGTGCTGATTGTCGGTCGGTGACATCGAGCACCGTGCCCACGAAGCTCGCGACGACGCCGCCGACAACGGCTGGCGCCGCCGCTGATTCGATCCATCTCATAGCCCCGTCCGGCCGAACGACCCGGGCGGAGTAGGACAATGGCTTGCCGCTACGGATGGCCTCGTCGACAATGGCGTCCACGTCCTTGCGGTCGTGCACGTGGAGGCAGTCCAGAACGGATGCATAGGTCGGGCTGAACTCGGTGGGGTCGCGCCCGGTGATCCGGTAGAGCTCCGGTGACCACGTGACCGTGTCCGTAGCGATGTGCCAGGTCCAGCTGCCAATGTGAGCGACGGCCTGCGCCTGTAGAAACTGCTCGTTCAGATGCCGCTGCTCTTCGTTGATCCGGAGGAGATCTGATGTCGAGGCGGATTTGGTCTGGCGATCGTTGTCGGCGTTGGTCACAGACGAACCTGTGCGTCGAGCACGTCTCGGACCATAGCCAGGAGACTGGCTTCGGTGAATGGCTTCTCCAGCAACGTCACACTGGCTTCCATCGTTCCCTGCGACGCGAGCACCCCTTGGGCGTAGCCCGACATGAACAAAACTGGTAAGTCGCTGCGTATTGCTCGCACGCGTTCGGCGACTTCCTTTCCGAGCATCTGGGGCATGACCACGTCCGTGAGCAGGAGATGGATCTCACCGTCGTATTCTTCTGTCATCCTGATCGCGTCCGCGCCGGTGGAGGCGGCGAGCACAGTGTGACCGTTGCGGGCGAGGATGCGCCTTGTGACCTCGCGCAGAGCGTCTTCATCCTCGACCACAAGGACGGTCTCCCCGCCGTGCGCTCGTGTGTCCACCGTGGCCCGTTCAATGGCCGCCGGTGACGCGTCCGATGCCGGGAGAAGGGCAGTGACGGTGGTGCCCACGCCAGGCTCGGAATAGATCTGCACGCTTCCACCCGCTTGGTTGATGATTCCGTAGACGGTGGCAAGGCCCAAACCAGATCCTTCTCCTTTCGGTTTCGTCGTGAAGAAGGGCTCGAACACCCGCTCCAAGACGGCGCGTTCCATGCCTGCGCCGGTGTCGCTGACTCGCAACCGCACATACTGACCAGGGCTGACGTCCGGTCCCGACACGGCGGCGTAGTCGTCGTCGACCTGGATGTTGCGTGTCTCGATGGACAGCCCACCCCCGCGGGGCATCGCGTCGCGAGCGTTGACTGCGAGGTTTACGAGTACCTGCTCGATCTGGCCACGGTCGGCCATGACGGACGCCAAGTCGGGGTCAGCCTGGATCCCCAGCTGGACGTGCTCGCCGATAGTCCGCCGCAAGAGCTGTTCAATGCCTTTGACTACCTCGTTCAGGTTCAACGCTTGGGGCCGTACGACGTCTCGGCGACCGAACGTCAGCAGCTGATGAGTCAGCTGAATGGCCCGTTCGGTTGCGAGGTGAACCTGCTCGACGTCCTGGCGCACGGCCTCCCACCGTTCACCGTCCAGCTCGGTCGCGGCCGTGGTGACTTCTTCATTGATGAACGTCGTGTAGTTGAGGATCACGGCCAAGAGGTTGTTGAAATCATGCGCCACGCCACCCGCGAGCTGGCCGAGGCTTTCGAGTCGCTGCGACTGGTGCGTCGCAGACTCGAGCCGCTCGCGTTCGGCTTCAGCCTTGAGCCGCTCGCGTTCCGCCTGGGCTTCGATGCGTTCGGTAGCGTCGCGTATGGCCGCCGACACGATGCGTCCTTCTTCGGTGTCAAGGGCGGAAAGCGAGATCTCTGCGGGGAACTCGGTGCCATCTTTGCGCCGGCCCATCAGATCCATGCCGGCACCCATCGGCCGGGGCCGTGGGTCCTCGAAGTAGGCCGCTCGAGTTGTTGGATGCACGTCCTTGGCGTGGTCGGGCACGAGTGTCTCGATGAGCTCTCCGAGGAGTTCCTCGCGTGTATAGCCAAATAGCCGTTCTGCCTGCGCGTTGAGCAATGTGATTCGTCCGCTGACGTCGACGCCGACGATTGCGTCCGGTGCCGCCTCGAGAAGACCTCGGAACTTGGCTTCTGCCCGCTTGCGGTCCGACACGTCGCGGATGGCGGCGGACACCAGCAATCCGTCCTCGGTCTCGATCGAGGACAACGAGATCTCAGCGGGGAACTCAGTGCCATCCTTTCGGCGTCCGGCGAGCTCGGCCCCACCACCCATGGGCCGGGGAAAGGGGTCGGCCATGTACCGATCGCGGAGGTGTGGATGGAGGTCTCGAACCGAATCGGGGACCAGTATCTCAACGGGTTGGCCGATCAACTCCTCGCGGGCGTACCCGAACAACGCCTCGGTCTGTGCGTTCACAAGTGCGATGCGACCGTCGCTACCGATTCCGACGATCGCGTCAGGGGCTGCTTCCAGCAGAGCTCGAAACTTGGCCTCGGCGCGTTGGCGGTCGGTCGCGTCCCGCACTGCCGCGCACACCAGTACGCCATCGCCGGTGTCGATCGAGGACAGCGAGATCTCTGCGGGGAATTCGGTACCGTCTTTGCGTCGCCCGGCAAGCGGTATGCCGGCGCCCATCGGGCGAGTGGCCGGCTGGGCGAAATAGGACTGCCGATGTCCCGGGTGCGAGGGGCGCGCTGCGTCCGGAACCAATAGCTCGAGCTGTTCGCCCACGAGGACTTGGCGGTCATAGCCGAATAAGACGTCGGCCTGCGCGTTCACCAACACGATCCGACCGCAAGCATCTACAGCGATGATTGCGTCGGGCGCCGCATCCAGCAACGCTTTGAATAGCTCCGCCTCTGGCATCGCGGTCGCCCCCTCGGAACGAAACCCGGCACCCTCTTTTGGACGCTGAGTGTTGTTGAAGAGGCACGGTAAGTGGTGCAACGGCCGTTGCGGCAACACCACACGGGCAATATTTAGCCCCGTTCGTCGCTCGGGGCCGCGGGAGACGGTTGGTTACGTGACTTCCACCACCACGAGGCCGATGCCCACCATCTCGGTCTCGACCCGCAGCGGGTAGTAGCTCGCAAGCCACCGCCGTTCTCTTTGTGGCTCGTGCTCTAGAAGTCGGCTGACTTCCACGTTCAGCACGGCGTCGCCCGTCTCGCGGACTTTCCGCAGGGCAGGTTCGAGAGTCGGCCACAGGTCCGGTACCAGGTCTGCGACGGTGCGGCCGATCTGGTGGTCGAGGGGTGCGCCGTTGACCGCGGCCAAGTGCTGGTTCATCCTCCTCACCCGGAACTCTTCATCGACGAGCCCGAAGCCTACGGGCGCACTGGCGTACAGAGCTTCGAGCAGCGCTAGCGTTTGGCACGCCTGTTCCTCGGCCTGACGCAGGTGTGCCTCGAGCTGCTTCTGATCGTCGATATCAGTGGCGGTCCCTATCCACTTGATCACGAAGCCATCAGAACCCGCCACAGGCACACTTCGGAATCTATGCCATCTAAATTGGCCGTCGAAGCGACGAATTCTATAATCCAGGTCGAACTCGGTTTCCGTTTCGACAGCGCGCTGCCAACCACGCCGCGCGACTTCCTGGTCGTCTGGATGCACCAGAGTCAACCAGTTCCACGCATTGTTGGTTTCTTGCGGCATTCCGGTGTAATTGGTGCCTTGCCGGTTGAAATACTCAGTCGCCCCATCGGGCGTCGCTAGCCACGCGAGATGCGGGAGCGAGTCCGCGATCATGCGGAACTCTGGGTCGGTCAGTGATAGCCCCATCGAACGACTGTGCACTTGGTCAGACTCACTACCGCCTTCTCCGAAGGGGCTGTTGATGAGCGCGGATACTCGCTGACGGCTGACCCGCAGGAGAAGACCGATCTTCTCCATGCTCAATCCTTCTGCATGCAGCGCCCGAGCCTCGGCTCTGCGCAACCGACCGCCGGCGTCGAACAGCCCGTCGAGAAACTCCGAGATCACCTCGATGACAAGCGGGCCGCTAGCGCCGGTGAGCAGTTCGGCGTAGCTCGCGCCGTGCAGCCGCCCCTCCCTTAGTTCGCGAGCACGTATGTCCACGAGGTCGACTCGATGGCTGCTCCGCTCGAGGACCTTGACGACCGCCGTGAGCGCATCCAGCACCTCGTCACGGGGGAAGTCGGCCATCGCGCTCAGGCCTCGAGCCCTGTGCTGGCAATCATGGCCCCAGCCGCTCGTCGGAGCGCTCCATGATGAGGTTCGCCGCATCCGCGAGGATGGAACTTGTGGTGAAGAGTCTCGACGAGGCGGTTTGCGGGAGCTGCATGTCTATGTCGCCGAGTCGGCCGAGAGCATCCAAGGTGGTGGTCGTGAGGCATTGTCGCCGTAACTCGCCATGTCGTTCCCCGCGCCACACACTGCCGCCGTAACCAGAGGTTGCGTCAAGAGAGCGGCGAAGAAAGCCATGAGACAGTTCTGGCGTCACACGCTGTGCTCGGACGTTACGAGATACGAGCAGCGGTCCTCGCCGACTGCAGACGGAACCGACCCGATCAGCCGGGGAATCCCGGCTCGGCCCGCTCCGCCACGGGATTTCAGCCCGAGCCTGAATCCATCAGGATGGCGCCTTATTCGTCCTCGGTGTCACCGAGAACACCTTCGCTAACCGCCGCGCTGCGATGGAGGCGAGCGATCATTTGTCGCGAAACTCCGGCCATTTCCGCTATTGCCGAGAAGGTCATGCGTTCTTCCTCTACGAGTGCTCGGATTGTCGCTGCGCGGTAGCGGGTCACGTTGTGCTCAAACTCGCGGAAGGACCGAGTCAGTTCGAGGCGTGCTTCTCTTACGCCTCGCCTCGCCAGATCCTTGGTGATCTCGACGAGAGCGATCCCTGCAAGCCGTTGGCGTTTGGCATCCTGTAGGACGTCGACGACGTGATCAAGTGCGGCGTGAAGTTCATTCGCGGAGCCCTCGATCCTGTTGATTGATGTGATGAACCAATCCTCATTCATCGAGTACCAGCTGTAGAAATCTTCACGTTCCTCTCGGAGCAGCCGTGAACTCCCCGCTTGGGACAAGTCACCCAGAGGCTCCCTATCCGCCGCCGACTCGCCCGGAAGTCACGGGGATTCCTTCTTTGGGGACAGCCGGATACAGATCCACGACGGCCGCAGAGTAAAACACAGACAGGTCTGTTCGCAAGCCAACCGTTGATGGGTCGCCGGGAAGGCCGGCCGACGGTTTACGAACACCTCGCGGACCGGGTCCGCGGTGGGTGCGGTCAGATGATCCGGGCGCCTACTGCGATCATGCCGCCAACACAACTCGATCCATGACCGTCACCCCCCGCGCGGCGACGGCCCGGTTCGACGCCCAAGCGACAGCACAAATCGAGCAGCAGGGTGCTCCCGGACAAGCACCACTGCCGACAGCGATGACTTCGGGGCGGTCCCCGAGTTGCTCCGCACCGGGTGGACGGTACTCGGACCAACCACGCGCAACCGCAATCGGGTACGTCGCGCTGCAATGCAGGATCAGGGAAGACCATCCGGCCTTGACGGGTTTGGGAAACCGATGGCACGTGCGATCATCCGACTCCCGTGATCGACCGTACGGTCAGGCCTGCACAGGACCGCCGAAATGGTCCCGCGCAGGCTGCCGGGCGCACTCCGGCGCCTGTCGCCTCTGAATGCCGGATCCCGACACCCGGCACCGCGCCACGCGGGACGAGACGACACGCCTCGTGGGGCGCTCACAGGAACAGCCGGATCACGTTGATTGCCAGGGAGCATTAACAGGGCAGCCGGGCGATCACCAGACGCACGCCTGCGGCACCGAATCCAACACGATGTTGAACCTTCCCCGCACCAGCAGGTCCTTGACCAGCGCCGACACGTTCTCGGCAGCCTCAGGTGTGACGCTCGACGGAACAGGAGCGCAGCGGCACCGCGATGCTCCGATCCCGCTCACGCGGGGCCTCCGCATACGCTCCGCGCCTTCTTCGACTTTTACTTGCAGTTGCTCACGGACTGATCCCACGCGCAGAGCGGCGACTTGCCCGACAGGTCGATGACGTTGCCCTGTGGGACCCAGGATTGCCGGGCGGCGTCGTACTTGGAGACGTCCGAGCCCTCGAGGATGAATGCGTCCTTGTTGCCATTCAGGTTGTACTTGATGCCCTCGAGCAACATGGGGTTGGTCATATCGAGCGAGCGGACTGCGACGATGAGATTGGTTCGCGTCAGGCCGCCATCGAGCTGGCCGGCGATGGCGATGGCCTGCGACCAGCCGAAGCCGATGAGGAACCCTTGACCAAGGTTGCCGGACGACTTCGGGTCGATGCCGTTCTTTCTCAGCTGATCGCGGGCCCAAATGATGAAGGGATTGTTGTCCTCGCTTGGGGAGTTGATATCGCGGTAGCCACCGCCCATGATCCACCAGCCGTTGGAAGCATCGCCGACGTGGGCCCTGTCAACGTTCGACGACGGCTTGCATACCGACGGCAGGAACATGTACTTGGTCTTCTCCTTCATGCCGTTTTCGGCTGCCTCGGTGATGGACTGTGCACAGGCTGTGCCGGCGAGCATGTCCACGAAGATCGCCGGGTTCTTGGACGCCAGGCTCGTCATGGGGTCTTTCACCGTCGGCGACTGCGCCTCGATGGTCTCACTGACGAAGTCGATCTTGTCCTTGTTGGGTGATGACGACAGGTAGGCCTTGAAGCCGGCCTGGTAGGCCTTCCCGAAGTCGTTGTTGTGGATCAACGCGGCGACGGTCACCTTGCCGTTCGAGCCCTTGAGCTCCTCGAAGTGCTGGTCGATGAAGCTGCCCCACAGAACAGCCTCGGTGAGGTAGCCGAACAGGCCCCCAACGGTCCACGGATGATTCACCGGGTCACCCCAGGCGGGATGGCCGGTCGCAGCGAAGAGGTGGGGCACGCAGCGCTGATTGATCTTGTCGTAGGTCTTCAGCACGGCGGCAGACCCAAGGCCGAAGATGCCGAACACCTTTTCGGAATCGAGGAACTCGTCGACGAGCGGGATGGCCCGTGCGGCATCGTAGCCGTCGTCTTTATCTATTTCCCTCAGCGTCCGGGTCTTGCCGAGAGAGTCCTTGAAAAGCCCCTGCTCCGAAAGGTATTTGTACAGGACCTCAGCGCCCCGGTTGTAGTTGTACGAGTCAGCGTATGTGCCCGATTGCGGCGTGTGGCTACCGATCTTGATATCCGTGTCGGTAAGGCCCTCCGTGTTGCTCCAGCCGGGGGCGCACTTGGCTAGGTTCATCGAGAAGCCCTCAGGACCGGTCACGGTCTTGCCGTCCGGCTGTAGGCCCCACTTGTTGTCCTTGATCCTCTTGACGATGGCAGCCCGCTCGGTGGCCCACAGCGCCTCCCACTCGGCGATGCTGGTGGGGTTCTTGGCCGTCGTGATCGTCGCCCCCGCCGCGGCCGTCGTCGTGGCGCCACCCAAAGCGTTCTGGACGCCCGCCTTGACGTTCTCATCGACCGTGTTGGCGGTCGAACTCCCGCCGCCACCATTGCTCCCACCGCAGGCGACGGGGGCCACCGCCATAAGCGCGACGACGACCGCGACTCGTCCTCGAAATCGCCTCATCTGTCCCCCCAGGCCCGCAATGAACAGCGTGACGATAGTCACATCAACATGGTGTTGTCGAGTCGTTCGAGCTGCTACGAGCGGCCAAGCGCGGTGGGGCCGCCGCGAGTTGGCTACGTGCACCAGGCCGGCTCTGTTGCGTCTGATGTTTGCGGGCGTGTGTTGACGGTGGTGCGCTGGCAGGTCGCTCAGATGGCCTGTGACGAAGTCTCCCTGGAGCTCCGCGTCGGACTCGCCGCTGCGTTTGTTGCCGGGCATTGGCCTGTCGCCGGCATTGGTCTGGTTGACTTGTCCGGTCGACTGGTCCAGCGGCCAATGCCTGATCTGACGCTAGTCATCAACAACGAGAAGGTTGTAGCGGACGGTGATGGAGAAGCCGTTCTTCAGAGCGCCATGCAACGTGAGCGTGTGGTGACCTTGGCGAAGCGGCGCCAATAACACGTAATACCCGTCGGCCACCGAAACACCGGATCCTTCAACGCCG
The DNA here is from genome assembly GCA_034667945.1 of Acidimicrobiia bacterium. GTDB lineage: Bacteria > Actinomycetota > Acidimicrobiia > Acidimicrobiales > CAIXPF01 > JAXDQG01. The sequence continues at coordinate 9,160 of JAXDQG010000082.1, forward strand.
AAAGGACTGCGCCGTGCGAACGTGATCGGAAACGGCGGGGGCGGGCTTACTACATGCTGGACGTGGAGAGATTGACCGTCGAGCACGACGCTGGCCTCCACCACACTCGAGAGCTGGTCAGCTGCCGCTGCGGCGAGTTTGTCGTACGACCGGGCAGGGGCTCCGCAGTCGCCTTTAACGCTGGAGCATTCAGCGTTGATGGCGGGAACAAGCACTGCTTTGTCAGCGGGTATCCGGCAATCACGGGTAACTGTGGTTCCGGGCGATCCCGTCAGGAAGAAGACACGCTGATCCTGCCGTCGGCCGCACGACGCGCCGGTTGTGTCGGTGAAGGGGTTGGCTGATTCGGGGAACGCTGCCGCCCACTGCCACCAGCTCGCGGACCACTGCGCTGTCGTCTTTCCGGCATAGGAGGTTATGACACGGGTTGGTTGATCCGCCTGGGCGATCGCGGGTGCTGCGCCTAGCACGGCCGACAACACCACAACACCGCCGACGAACGCGCGACGCCAGAACTTCGACATTGTTCTCCCCCCAAAAAGACATTTATATTCATGTCGGACGACAAGAATGAAGGCGCCGCTCGTCTCGGTAACGACCCGCCCCTCCGTGGCGGTCCCGATTGGAAGTAATTTTGAGCGACACCAAGCCGTCCCGGACCATACAACGCCCGCTCCCCTTTGGTCGACACGATTTTTCACATCCGAACTACCCTGAGTACGTTTGTCGGCCCAGCGCGGGCCGAGCATTAACGCGGTGGGAGCTGCGAGGCGCGCGGTCCGAGCGTTTCGGCAAACCAAGGAAAGGAATTTCCGATATATCGACCGGCTCGAAGGCCGGGGTGGCGGTGAAGGCGGGTCGGTGCAAGGGCTGCGATGTTGCGTCCCCTTCTGCTGGCATACACGGGTCAGCGATTGAGCAAGGAAGTCGAGTTCGGCCACCTACGTGCCAAAATTTGATAACGACAGATCTGGGCGTGACCGCACGCGGTAAATTGTCCCGCTCGGGCACAACGGTCAACCGATCCGGCCCGGCGTCCGACATTGAAGAGCTCGTGACGGAGATGGTCGCGAACCTTCTGTTCGTCGCTCGCGATGATGGCGACGTGCTCCGCTGGCGTGGACGGCAGTCGATCATCGCCGAGTAGGTCCTGATAGCGACGACCAGGAACATCAGCCACAACACCCCAGTTAAGAAACGGCCGACGTCGGTGGAGTTGCGAATAACGTACCGATCCGTGTCGGCATGGAAGGCGATCGAGCAAGCAGAGCCAGAGGTCGCCGGCCGTGTCCGGCAGTATTCACCGGGCCGGGATGAGAAGTTTCCCTCGGCCAGCTCCTTCCAACATGGCCTTGTCTTGGTCGGCCTTGGCCAGGAGCTTCTTGAGGCGGGCGTCCTCGCTCTCGAGCTCCTTGAGCCCTCTGGCGTCGTTGACCTTCGTCCCGCCGTACTGCGCGACCCAGCGATTCCACGTTGACTCTTCGAACTCGAGACGCCGGCAGACCTCGTCGAGCTCCCGGCCGCCGGCCAGCAGCTTGTTGCCCTCAGAAAGCTTCCGGATGATCCGGTCGGGCGTGTGCCGACGTCGAGCCAAGTGCTGTCCTCCTGGCGCCAGTCTGGGGCAACGGACTCGCATGCCGGCCGGGACCGGCACAGGGG
>JAXDQG010000083.1:0-9156 GCA_034667945.1 Acidimicrobiia bacterium
GGCTCGCCCGATTGAGCGCCGGGGCGCGCCGGCTCGCCAGACGCCAAGAACGTCGGCCAGCCGCGGCAGGGACGCACTGAGGACCAGATACCCGGTTGCAGAGCTACCAAACGGATGCTCGGTCAAAAGTTGAGCAGAGTTAGGCAGCGAATGGCGTAGTCGGCGCCCGTGCCTGCTCGTGGCGCACCGCTCAGTTGACGAACCCGCTTCGTTTACCCGCTCATGTACAACCCGGACCGCACGGGTGCCGCTCGCGATCGAGCAGCGAGTGATGCTCGAACGACCGTTGAAGGACGTCGGCACCGAGTTTGGTGTCAGCCCGCAACGAGTCATCCAGCGAACGGTGTCGCCAAGCACGTGCCGCTCGGGCTGCGCTGGTCGATCGAGCGCACCAACTCGAGGCTGTCCAACTTCGGACAACTTCGCCCGCAACACCGACCGACGGCCACGCCACCGACAGGCTCAACTCGCACTCGCCATCGTCTTGAGCACGGGCCTCAGACCGCTCGCAGCTGCGACCAGTCTCCTGTCCCGACGACGGCTGGCGGTCCTTTCTGACAACGCGCCCGGTCGAATGGAACGATGGCGGGGAGGACGCTGTCGGATGACCGGTTGGCGATCCTCCAAGGCTGAGCGCGAGGAGGGTCAATGAGCGCGCCGGAACGATTCACCATCAACATCCCGCAAGGCGATCTCGACGAGCTGCGGACGCGGCTGCGGCAGACGCGCTGGCCCTCCGACGTGGGCAATCCCGGCGGCCGTTACGGGGCTCCAAGGGACTGGATGGAAGACCTGGTCGACTACTGGGCGAACGGCTACGACTGGCGCGCCACCGAGGCCGCCATGAACGCCTACGAGCAGTACCGCGTCGTCATCGACGAGGTGCCCGTCCACTTCATGCGTGTGCCGGGCAAGGGCCCCAACCCCATGCCGATCGTGCTGACCCATGGCTGGCCATGGACGTTCTGGGACCTGCATCGGGTGGTGGACGCGTTGGCCGACCCGGCTGCGCACGGGGGTGATCCGGCCGACAGCTTCGAGGTCATCGTGCCGTCGCTGCCCGGCTACGGCCTCTCCGTCCCGCTCACCACCACCGGCGTCGATGTGGCCCGTATCGCAGCGCTGTGGAAGACACTGATGACTGAGGTCCTGGGGTTTCCCCGTTTCGGCGCGCAAGGCGGCGACTGGGGGGCGGCAGTGACCGCACAATTGGGCCACACCTATCCCGAGCAGCTGATCGGCGTGTACCTGACGTTGGCTTTCATACCGAGCCTGGTCGGTCGGCGCGCGCCGACGGCGGAGCAGTTCGCCCCCGACGAGAAATGGATGCTCGAGCGGATGAAGGAGGCCGCGCCGACCATCGAGGCCCATGTCGCCGTTCACCGGCGTGATCCGCAGACCTTCGCCTATGCCATGGCCGACTCGCCGACCGGGCTGGCGGCCTGGCTGTGGCATCGTCGACAGCTGTGGTGCGACGGCGAGGCACTCGAGGTCTTCGGGCGTGACTTCCTGTGCACCTTGTCCTCGCTGTACTGGTTCAACACGTCCTTCGCCTCATCGATCCGCCTGTACGCCGAGCAGTTCGGCAAGCCTCCGGTACTGGCCCATGAGCGAGAGCGGATCATCGAGACCCCAACGGGTTTCGCCATCTTCCCCAAGGAGTTGATGTTCTTCCCTCGCTCGGTGGCGGAGCGGCACACCAACCTGCGGGCGTGGAACATTCATGACAGGGGTGGTCACTTCGCGCCGGCGGAGCAGCCGGACGCGGTGGTGTCGGACCTGCGCTCGTTCTTCCGCCCGCTGCGCTGAGGCGCTTCGCAGTTCGCGTGGACGGGTCGTTTTCGCTCGGCCCTGAACAAATGCTCGTCCGGCGACGCATCGGCGGACGGAAAGCTGGAACGATGGGCCTCTCGTAGAACCGCGACAATCGAGGTGAGAGATGAGCGCCCGAGTCGTCCATTTCGAGGTGCCCTACGACGACGCCGACCGTGCCCGCCAGTTCTACCAAGCCGTGTTCGAGTGGCAGATCCAGCCGATACCGGAGATGGGCTACAACATCGTCTCGACCGGGCCGGTCAGCGACCAGGGCATGCCCGCGGAGCCGGGCTACATCGGCGGTGGGATGCTGCAGCGGCAGGAGCCGGTGCAGTCGCCCGTGATCACGCTCGCCGTCGACGACATCGACTCGGCGCTCGTCGCCATCGAAAAGAACGGTGGCGCCTCTGTCGGCGAGAAGGTGCCGGTCGGGGACATGGGCTTCGCTGCCTACTTCAAGGACACCGAAGGCAACCTCATGGGGCTCTGGCAGAACGCCGGGTAGGACTGGCCAGAGGGCTCGGAGCAGCGTCCCAGGGCATCCCGCCTCGCAGTGCTTTCTGTGGTTTCTGCACGCTCCGTAAAGAAAGTTTCTCGAACCTAGGCCGCTCCGTCGAATTCGCCTCGGAGCAGCGCGTCGATTCGACGTCGATTCGACGGGGCACGCAGCGAAACTTCGATGCCCGTCTGCCGCAAAGACTGGTGGTTTGTGGGCGCTCGACCGCACAGCGTGGCCGAAATCGCCCGCCGATGCATGGACTCCAGGAGGCGTGACCGCTCATGACCCTCATCCCGAGCGCCTCGTATTCGATCACCGTCCGGCTGGAGGTCCCCGCCGAGGGCCTTCCGGCCAGCCTCCTCACGGGGGCGGTGGAGTCCGCCGGGGGACTGGTCACCGCGTTCGACGTGACTGCGGTCCACACCGACCGCCTACAGGTGGACCTCACTTGCGCCGCACCGGACGCCGATCGGGCTCATGAGATCGTCACCGCGCTGAGCGTCGTCGAGGGGGTCACCATCGGCAAGGTCTCCGACCGCACCTTCCTGCTGCATCTCGGCGGCAAGATCGAGGTGCAGCCCAAGGTTCCGCTGAAGACCCGGGACGATCTGTCGATGGCCTACACCCCCGGTGTTGCGCGAGTGTGCCGAGCCATCGTGGAGCGTCCCGAGGATGTCCGCCGGCTCACCATCAAGCGCAACACGGTGGCGGTGGTCACCGACGGCTCCGCCGTGCTGGGCCTCGGCAACCTGGGGCCCGAGGCTGCCTTGCCGGTCATGGAAGGAAAGGCGGCGCTGTTCAAGCGCTTTGCCGACATCGACGCCTGGCCCATCTGCCTGGCCACGCAGGACACCGAAGAGATCATCCGTACCGTCCAGGTGATCGCGCCCGTGTTCGGCGGTATCAACCTGGAGGACATCGCCGCTCCCCGCTGCTTCGAGATCGAGCGCCGCCTCCGCGACCTGCTCGACATCCCGGTCTTCCACGACGACCAGCACGGCACGGCCATCGTCGTCCTGGCGGCCCTCACCAACGCCCTGCGGGTGGTCGGCAAGGAGCTCAACACCACCCGCATCGTGCTCTCGGGTGCAGGGGCCGCGGGCAGCGCCATCCTCGACCTGCTGCTTGCCGCCGGCGCCCGCGACATCGTGGTCGGCGACATCAACGGCATCGTCCGCCGAGCCCGCGAGCACCTGGACCCCTCCCTGCAGCGCATCGCCGAGCGCACCAATCCGCGGGGGCTCACCGGCCCGCTCACGACCGCCATGCCCGGAGCCGACGTCTTCATCGGCGTGTCCGCCCCCGGGGTGCTCGACGAGGCGGACGTCGCCGCCATGGCGCCGAAGCCCATCGTGTTCGCCCTGGCCAACCCCGATCCCGAGATCGACCCCCTCATCGCCCGCCGTCACGCAGCCGTGGTGGCCACCGGTCGCAGCGACTTCCCCAACCAGATCAACAACGTGCTCGCCTTCCCCGGCGTGTTCCGTGGACTCCTCGACGCCCAGAGCACCGCCGTGCCACAAGAGACACTGCTGGCCGCGGCCACCGCTCTTGCAGACGTGGTTGGTCGAGACTCGCTCAACGCCAACTACATCGTGCCGAGTGTGTTCCATCCCGACCTGGCCAGCACGGTGGCGGCCGCCGTTCGCGACAGCGTGCAGGGCGTTTGAGCCCATCCGAGCCGGGCTCGGCCGCCGTTTGCAGAAACCCGCGTGCTGGCGGTTACTCCTCTGCAAGTCGACTGCAAAGGGGCATCGGCAGGGTTCGACACAGGAGCTGCAAGTACCGCCGAAGGGGCGGTCGCTCCTCGAACCCGGAGGTGCACAGCCGATGGCCACCACAGCAACCCCTGTAAACAACGGCGTTGATGTCGAGTTCCTGCGCACGGCACGAGAGGCATTGACCGCTCAGCCCGAGGGCGCCAAGTTCCAATGGCGGGTCACCAACACGTGGATGCACGGCAGCCACAGCCGCAGCGCCGTCAAGGGCTACTTCGGCCTCGGCGAAGAGCAGAGCCACCGCAGCGAATTCAGCTATGACGGCGATCACCCCGAGCTGTTCGCCGCCACCGACAACGGCGCGACGCCGGTCGAGTACGTGCTCGTCGGTCTGGCCAGCTGCCTCACGGCGGGTGTGGCCGCCATTGCTCAGTACCGCAACATCCAGCTCAATTCCGTGTCCGCCACACTGCAGGGCGAAATGGACGTGCAGGGCATCTTGGGCATCGACTCGGACGTGCGCAACGGCTTCAGCGCAATAACGGTCACCTACGACATCGACGCCGACGCCACGCCGGAGGAGATCAAGGCGCTGGTGGCGCAGTCGCAGAAGCGCTCGGCGGTGTTCGACATCGTCACCAATCCGACCAACGTGACCGTCGAAGTCGGCTGAGGCGCCGGCCAGAGTCGAACGGAGCGGATCCCGTGCACACCAGCCGGACCACCACGACCGTCATCGTCGGCGCCGGTCAGGCAGGCCTGGCCATGAGTCGCTGCCTGACCGAACGGTCCATCGACCACGTGATCCTGGAGCGTGGCGAGGTCGCCGACTCCTGGCGGCACGAGCGCTGGGATTCGCTCCGTCTGCTGTCGCCGAACTGGCAGAGCCGTTTGCCCGGCTACCGCTACGAGGGCGACGATCCCGACGGCTACATGACCATGCCGGAGATCATCGGCTATCTCAGCGGTTACGCCGCAGTCGCAGCCGCGCCCGTCCAGACCAACACCACCGTGACCTCGGTCGCCACCAGCCACGACGAGGGCTACGTCGTCACCACCAACAATGGCCAGTGGAAGGCACGAACGGTGGTCCTGGCCAGTGGCGCCTACAACTTGGCCAACGTGCCGGCCCTGGCCGATCGTCTGCCCCGGGGCACCGCCTCGGTCACGCCTCTGCACTACCGCAACCCTGCTCAGCTCGACGAGGGCGATGTACTGGTCGTGGGCGCGTCCGCCTCGGGTATTCAGCTGGCGCTGGAGATCCAGGCGTCGGGCCGTCAGGTCACGCTGGCCGTGGGCGGCCATGTCCGCATGCCACGCGTCTATCGCGGTATGGACATCATGTGGTGGCTCGACGCGGCCGGCGTCCTCGACGAGCGCTACGACCAGGTTGACGACATCGTGCGAGCCCGCAAGCTCCCCACCTTCCAGCTGGTGGGCTCTCCGTCCCGGGCCACCATCGACCTCAACGACCTCCAGCGGCGTGGGGTCAAGGTCGTCGGTCGGCTGGCCGGTATCACCTCCGATGGGTGCGCCCAGTTCTCGGGGTCGTTGCGCAACCAATGCGAGCTGGCCGATCTGAAGATGAACCGACTGCTCGACGGCATCGACGCCTGGGCCGTCCGCAACGGCCTCGACGACGAGACCGAGCGACCGCACCGCTTCGGGCCGACAAGTGTCGAGGCCTCGCCGACTCTTTCGGTCGACCTGAATGCTGGCGTCAGAACCGTGGTCTGGGCGACGGGTTACCGGCCCGACTACTCCTGGCTCGACCTGCCCGTCGTCGATCGCAAAGGCCGCATCTGCCACGACGGTGGTGTGACCGACAGTGCCGGCTTGTACGTGCTGGGCGCCAGGTTCCTCCGGCGACGCAAGTCGACGTTCATCGACGGCGTGGGTGACGACGCCCGCGATCTGAGTGCGCACATGGCCGGCTACCTCGACCGGCTGGCCGCCAGGCGTTGAGGCCGGGCGTTGAGGCTGAGTGTTGCGGTTCCGGTGTCAAGGCCGGGCGTCGAGGCCGGGCGAAGAGACTCAAGCAAGTGAGCGTTCGGCATACGCTGTGCCCGATGGGCACGCCGGGCGTTGCCGCTCCGCCGAGCACGGCGCCGACCCAATTGCGTGTGCGCGTGCTCGGCGGGTTTGGCATCGAGGGTCTCGAAGAGCGGGCAGTCGGCACGCGCAAGGCACGCGTGCTGCTGAAGCGCTTGGCGCTCGAGCAGGGACGTCCTGTGCCGGGTGAGGAACTGGCCGCAGCCGTCTGGGGCGACGATCAACCCAGCAAACCGAACGACCAGGTCAGCGTGCTGGTCAGCCGGCTGCGAGCCGTGCTGGGGCCGGAGCGCCTGCCTCGGACCGATGCCGGGTACTGCCTCGCGGCCGACTGGTTCGACCTGGCCGAACTGGACGCCCGCACGGCCGAGGTGGAGGCTCGCTTGCACGCCGGCGAGGTGAGCTCGGCCCTGGCGGCGGGCCAGGCTGCCTTGGCTCTGGCAAGGGGTGCGCTGTTGCCGGAGGAGGACGCCGAATGGGTGGACGCCGCTCGCCCCGCCGTGGACCGGCTCGTCGCCCGGGCCCGGCTGGCCGCCGCCGAGGCGGCGCTGGCGGTAAGGGAGTTGGCGGCGGCTCGGGCGGCCGGCCAGGCGGTGCTCGACCACGACCCCTACGACGAGGCCGCCCTCCGCCTGGTGATGCGGGCCGATGCGTTCGCCGGCCGACCGGGGGCGGCGTTGGCCAGCTACGCCGCCGTCCGCCGTCGCCTCGCCGAGGACCTGGGTGTCAGTCCTGCCGCCGAGACCGAGGAGCTCCATACGGCAATCGTCTGCGGGGAGCTGCCGGCCCTCGGCGAGCCGGCGCCCGTGGCCCGCACGGTGGTTGGCCGCGGTGCCCAGCACGCCGTTCTCGACGCGCTCCTGCAGCGGGCAGCCGGGGGCGAGTCCGTTGTGGCGGTCATCGAGGCCGAGGCCGGCATGGGGAAGAGCGCGCTGCTGTCCTCGTGGACCGAACAGGTCGGCGCGAACGCGCTGACCCTCATCGGCCGCTGCGATGAGCTGGGAAGGAGCCTGCCCCTCCAGCCGGTGATCGACGGCCTGGCCGGGCATCTCGACAGCATCGGGCGGCGCGCCGCATCCGACCTGCTGGGAGAAGACGCGGCCATCCTCAACCCACTGCTCGGCAGACCCGTCGCCGAGCGGGCCGCCGCCGCCACGACCGTCGCGGATGTGGACACCGGCCGTGCCGTGCTGTTCGGGGCCCTCAGCTCGGTCTTGAGCCGGGCTGCGGGCGAACGGCCGCTGGTGGTCGTCGTGGACGACCTTCACCAGGCCGCCGCCGGCACGGCCGAGTTCCTGGCCTTCGCCGCTCGCCGCCTCGCCCGTTTGATGGTGGTGGCCGCTAGGCGCAACGAGCCCGGCCCCGACCTGCACGACGCCACCCGCATCACGCTTGCGCCCCTGACGGTTGACGACGCGGTGGCCATGGTCGGGCGGGAACGGGGCCCGGTGCTGCACGAGCGCTGTGGCGGCCATCCGTTGTTCCTGCGCGAGCTGGCCGCTGCGCCCACAGACGACGAGCTACCGGAGTCGATCGTGGCCGCGGTGAGGGCACAGCTGGTCCGCTTGGGCGGCGCGGCCGCTTCGCTCGAAGCGGCCGCCTGCTGCGGCACGGAGGTGGACGTCGAGCTCGTTGCCGCGATCACCGAACGGCCCGTCGTGGCCGTTCTCGACGACCTCGAGGCTGCCGCCGGTGCGGGCTTGCTCCGGCCGTCGGGATCGGCACTTCGTTTCGCCCACGAGCTGGTACGAGTGGCGGTCGAGGCCGCCACGTCGCCGCTGCGGCGGACCGCCGTTCACCGGGTGGCGGTGCTACATCTGGCCGCCAGATCGGAGACGGACCCGTTGGCCCTCGCCCGCCACGCCCGCCTGGGCGGTGATCCGGGCGTTGCCGCCGGATCACTCGTGGCCGCGGCCGCCCGCTCTGCGGACCGCTTCGAGGTCTCCGCCGCCGAGGAACTGCTCGACGAGGCCATCGAGCTCTTCGACACGCCGTCGCCCCGTCTGGCCAGAGGACGGCTGCGGCTCGGCAAGTTGGACGTCGAGGGCGCCCGTGAGGACGCGGCCCGGGCCATCGACCTCGGCGCGGGCGTGGACGGCTTCGAGCTCGCCGGCTGGGTCGAGTACTACTCCCGCGACTACGACACCGCGCTGCAGTATGCGGACGAAGGCGTCGAACGGTCGGCCGGCCCCGAGCTGCGGGCCAGCTGCCTGGCGCTGAGCGGGCGAATCCGTCACACCCGCGGTCAGCTGAGCGACGCCGCCACCCGGCTGCAGGAAGGCGTTGCCATCGCGCCGCCGCACATCAGGGGCATGCTGCAGGTCTGGTATGCGCAGGTGCTGGCCCACCGGGGTGAGACCGACATGGCCATCGACACCGCCCGTCGCGGCGTGCTGGACCCGCACGTGCCGCATCCCTTCTCCGTCGGGCACGGATGGTTCACGCTGAGCTACGCGCTGGCGCTCTCCGGCCGCTGGAGCGCGGCATTGGCGGCAGTTGACGACCTCGATCAGTTGGTGGCCCGAAAGGGGGACAAGCGCTTCCCACCGGTTGCCGCCAACGTCCGGGGTTGGCTCATACGCGGCATCGGTCAGCTGGAGCAGGCCTCTGAGCTGCATCGCTTCGCGGCCGAGGCCCCCGGGCCGACGTTCCAGGAAGCTCACTACGCCGCCATCCTCGATCTGACGGAGTGCCAGTTGGCGGCACACGGCGTCGAGGCCGCGGCCGCTGTGCTCGAAGGCTGCGCAGACATCATGGACTGGAGGGGCAGCATGGCGTGGCGGCACCGCAATCGCTACCGACTGCTGGTAGACCGGCTGAGCTCGATGTCCGGCGACCACTCGACCGCCGCTTCCGATGCCTGCGCGGTGGCCGACGCAGCCGCCGGCCGGGGCGATCGCCGCTATCACGCCCGTGCGATGCTCGTGGCTGCGGCGGCGGAGGCAAGGGCTGGCCACAGACCCGAGATCGAGACCGTCGGCCGGCTGATCGATGGTTACGTACCCCTGGCGGGCCCGGACGGCTGGCGCGACCTGGCCGAAGCGGCCTTTGCGCTGGGCTCGGAGGAGGTCT
>JAXDQG010000084.1:0-4479 GCA_034667945.1 Acidimicrobiia bacterium
GGCGCATGAACTAGGTGTGACGAGCGGGGACGAGCCGACATCAGCCTCGCTTGGCCTGACTGACGAACCACCAAGTAGCCGAGCTGGCCGCCGACCACCTCGACCTCTCCGACCTTCCGCGGTCTCCTCTTGGGCTCATCAAAGTGAGTAGACGAGACCGAGGACTTCCGACCTTCCGTCCCAGCTCGAACTCGAGCAGCAAGCGGCGCCAGCGACGCCTCGACGACGCGTTCGAACTCCTGGCAGGGGCGATCGAGACGCCACGGCGCCGTTGACGCCGAACCCCGTGCCCCGCAAGCTGGTCAGAACAACGAGGGCTGGGGAGTGTCGCGCTGCGGCATGGCAGGCGCCGTCGGTTCGGACGGGCGCAACTCGGGTTCGCGCTCCCTTCCCGGCAGTGATCGCCGCCGCGGCCTCGCGAACGTCGCGCTGCGGGCAGGTGGTGGCCAGTCTGACCACCATGGCGTGAGCCGCGGGCGTCAGTCCGTCGACGCCGTCGAGGACGCCCCGCATGATTGCTGCTCCAGCTCTCGTCGCTCTGTCTCGCCCGCTGGACAAGGTTGCCCCACTCGCCCGGGTCGGCGCGAACGATGCGCCCGGCAGCCCATCGCGGGAGTGGTGGTCGTACTTCGCGAGCTACGACGACCGGGCCATCATCAGTTGTGTCTTCCTGTTCCTCCTCCTCGGGCTACGTGTCGATGGTCGGAGAGTCGAAGTCGATTGTGATCGCAGGTCCGCCGAACCACTCGCCCGGAACCTCCCAGTAGACCCGCGCTCCGGACCGGGCTGCTCCGAGCCCTCGCCGCGGATGGGGCGCTCTACATGACCGAGATCGTCGCACTCGAACTGCTCTACTCGGCTCGCAACGCCGAGGACTGCGAGGCTCGTTGGGACGACCTCGGGACGCTGCCCTGGCTGCGGCTCACCGAGGGCGTGGCAGCGAGAGCGCTCGCCATTCAGCGTCAACTCGCCGGCATCGGGCAGCACCGGCGCCCGATCCCGGACTTGCTCGTCGCGGCGACGGTGTCGAGCACGACGCGACGGCTCTGCACTACGACCACGATTTCGACCTCATCGTCGAGTCGACGGGACTGTCCGCGCGGTGGATCATGCCACCCGGCACTGGCCACGGCGCCACGTCCTGATCTCCGCCGCGCCGAGCGAGGCGATCCGCGAAGCGATCGGCGTGAACGGCTACGCGAGCCGGCATCACGGTGCCTCCTCCGCACAACGGGTGGCGCAAGTGCGGCCCGACCGGGATGTGGGAGGCTAGCCGTGTGATCGATCTCACTGCCCTGCGACGTTCGCCTGGCGCTCTCGTGCTGGTCACCTACCGCGGCGACTGGTGACCGTTCTGCTGCGGCCAGCTCGTGCAGCTGGCGAACCTCCTGCCCCGGCTACATGCGGCCGGTGCCGACCTTGCGGCGGTCGTCGTCGACCCACCGACGCGCAACGCCGCCATGGCCGTCCGCTGGAAGCTGCCGTTCCCCATCTGGTCGGACCCAGGAGGCGAACGTTTCCTGCGGCCCCTCGACCTGTGGAACGGCGAGGAGCGGGGCGGCATCGGCTGGCCGGCGCTCGTGGTGTTCGAACCCGCCGGCGACGAGGTGTGGCGATTCCGCTCGCGTGACTTCGCCGACCGGTCGCCGGACAACGCCGACCTGCTCGCCGTACTCGACGGGCTCGCCCTCCCCTCCCTCGAGCCGCCGAGCCCGTGGTCACCCGAGGTGGAGCCGGTCGAGGACCCCGGCGCGCTACGGCCCGAGGCCTACGGCCCGATGTTCAGCGGCATCCGGTTCGCCACGATCGGGCTCGCCGGGCGGCTCGAGACCGAGGCCGACCGGGCCGAGGCGCGACGCATGAGCGCCATGGCGCAGGGCTTCCTCGGCGCCTGGAAGGAACGGCGGGCCCCCACCGGCTCCCGGTGAGCCGATCCGCGTCCACTCCACGAGGTACGCGCCAGCGCGGATCGGTGCGAAATGGGACGCGGATAAGCACCAGCCCGTCACTGAGCGGTTGGCGACCATCTTCACGTTCGCGCCCAAGTCAGCAGTGGTGTTGCAGGTGCTGGTTGAGTCGCACTGCTTGGCGCATCTGATGGTCGCGTTCTGCGAGGTTGGGTGCGTTGCGGGCTGCGTCGGCGTAGAGGCGGGCGGCCAGTTCGAGATCGCCGTTCTTCTCGTGGAGGTACGCGGCGACCGCTTCGCGCCGCGGGACGCGTTCATCGACCTCGGCCAGTGCCGCCAGACCTGCGGGCGCGCCGTCGGCCTCGCCGACTGCGACCGCTCGGTTGAGCCGGACGATCGGCGTGTCGGTGAACCGGAGCAGCTCGTCGTACCACTCCACGATCTGGACCCAGTCGGTCTCGTCGACATGCGGCGCGTCGGCGTGGAGCGCGGCGATCGCTGCTTGTGCCTGGTACTCGCCGAGTTGATCGCGTGCGAGCGCAGCGTGTGCGATGCCGATTCCCTCGGCGATGAGCTGGGTGTCCCACTGGCTGCGGTCCTGCTCGGCCAGAGGCACGATGCTTCCGTCCGGTCGAGTGCGGCTGCGGCGGCGCGCGTGGTGCAGCAACATCAGGGCGAGCAACCCATCGACTTCGGCGTCGTCAACCAATCCCGCCAGCTGCCGGGTGAGTCGGATCGCTTCGGCCGCGAGATCGATATCGCCCGAGTAGCCCTCGTTGAAGACGAGGTACAGCACCCGCATCACCGTGCGCACGTCGCCGGGACGTTCGACACCGGCCCGACTGACCGTGCGCTTGGCGCGGCTGATGCGCTGCGCCATGGTGCTCTCGGGCACGAGGTAGGCCCGGGCGATCTGGCGTGTGGTGAGGCCACCCACGGCCCGGAGGGTCAAAGCCACCGCCGATGACGACGTCAGGTCGGGGTGCGCGCACAGGAAGTAGAGGCGGAGCGTGTCATCCGCGCTCGGGATCGCGCCGGCCGGAGGCTCGCTGTCGACGCGGCCTTCTCGGTCGCGGCGCGCCGTGTCCGACCGGGTCATGTCGAGGAAGGCTCTCCAAGCGACCGTGATGAGCCAGCCCGCGGCGTCGGAGGGCAGCTCGCCCTCCCAGGCCGAAAGTGCCCGGATGAGCGCCTCTTGCACGGCGTCCTCGGCCGTCGCGAAGTCTGCACCGCGACGGACGAGGACGTTCAAGACCCGTGGGACGAGCTCCCGCAGCTCGACGCCGTCCACGGTCAGTGCGTGAAAGTGGGCGGCGCGGTCAGGAAGGGTCGGACCTCCAGCCATTCGTGGATCGGTTTGCCTCCCGCGCCGGGTGCTGCTGACAGCTCACCGGCGAGTTCGATCGCCCGCTCGTGGCTGTCGACGTCGATCACCATCCAACCGGCGATCAGGTCCTTCGTTTCGGCGAACGGGCCGTCGGTCACCGGCGGGCGACCCTCGCCGTCGTAGCGGACCCACGCGCCGTCCGGCGACAGCGCCTGTCCGTCGATGAACTCGCCGCTGCGCTCGAGCCGAGCTGCGAAGTCGTTCATGTACCGGATGTGTGCCTCGACCTCGTCGGGCGTCCACTGGTCCATCGGGACATCGTTGGCCGGCGCCGGCGCGCCTCGGTAGTGCTTGAGCAACAGGAACTTGGCCATGGTGTTCTCCCTGTGTGGCTGCGGCCCTGGCGGGCCGGGGTGCACCTGGGACGGAGCAGACTCCGAACTCTCGACATCACCGGCGATGATTTCTCGGCAAGGTCCTGAGCTACCACACAGTCGACCCGGCCGTCGTCATGGGCTGGCCGCCTGCTCCTTCCAGCCGGGATTCGTGACGTCTCGAGGGTCGAAGTGGTTCACCTGCTGCTCAATGCGGCCGTCTGCCCCGACGATGAATCGGTCGGCAACCCGGAGCCACACTGGCGGGTCGAGCAGCACCTCCATCGTCGCTTCGCCCACCACGCCCGTCAGCGAATCGTTGTAGTAAAGATCCACCACCTCGACCCGACCGAGGAGCCCGGGAAGCGGCGCCCACCACTCGGCCCGCACCCGCTCACGACCGACCAGCGGCTGTTCGACCCCGCCGGGCGCGAGGGGCGCGCGCAGTTCCACCTGCTCCGCGTAGGGAATGCGGTCGAAGTCCTTCTCGCGCAGGCCATCGAAGTACGCCAATGCCGCATCCCGTATTTGGTCACGCCGCGCGTTGCTCACAGCCCGACTGCCTTACCGCCCAAGGAACGCACGGTCATAGCTTCGCCGAGGTGCATGTAGCAATGGCCGGTGTGGAGCCAAAGGAACCACATGCGTGGTCTTGTTGCCCACATGTCCGGGACCCAACCGGCATGCTCGGCAAACGTTCCAAGTTCCTTCAACCGGTCGATCTCCTCCGGGGCCATGGGATCCCGCAACCACTCGTCATCCAGCTGCTCGATCACCTCTCGGCTTCGTTCAGCCACCGCGAGCCGGTAAGACAAAAGCGCGTCGAGGTCCACTCGCTGGCTGAAATCGCGGACCTCGGGCGGCGTCATTC
>JAXDQG010000085.1:0-14468 GCA_034667945.1 Acidimicrobiia bacterium
CGATGCGCACCCTCGTCGCCGAACCTCGAGACGATGCGCGGCTGGTCGTGGTTGCTCCAGTAGAGACTGTTCCAGCCCCGCTCGGCCAGCCCCAGTTGCCATCTGCCGAGTGAGGCCTTCAGGTCGCGCAGCGCCAGGGGGTGCGGCTCCCACTTGGTGGCGCCATGGTCCAGCACGACATGTTCGAACTGGAAGAGCATGTCGAGCTCGTGGCGGGCCGGATCGGTGTAGAGGAGCGCCTCGTCCACGGTGGCACCCGGCATCTCTCCGACGGTGAGATAGTGGCCGTCCCGCCCGGCGAAGACTTCGCGGTGCATCTCTTGCAGGTACTCATGGATGCGCGGCCCGCTGATGAAGTGCGGCTTGCCGTCCCCGAAGGGCCCCCCGCGCACCGGGCGACCATCAGGAAGCGCGGGGTCTTTCGACAGCATGTTGATCACGTCCATGCGGAAGCCGTCGACACCCTTGTCGAGCCACCAGCCCATCATCTGGTAGATCGCCTGACGAACATCCGGGTTCTCCCAGTTCAGGTCGGGCTGCTTCCAAGAGAACAGGTGCAGGTAGTACTCCTTGGTGGCCGGGTCGAGCTGCCAGGTGGGCCCAGAGAAGAACGACAGCCAGTTGGTGGGCTCGGCACCGGGGTCGCCGGGCGCCATACCGGCGCGGGGCGGTCTCCACCAGTACCAATCCCGCTTCGGGTTCTGGAGAGAAGAACGGGACTCGACGAACCAGGGATGCTTGTCCGAGGTGTGGTTCACGACCATGTCCATGATCAGCTTCATGCCTCGGTCGTGCACCATCGACAACAGCCGCTCGAAGTCGTGGAGCGAACCGAACGTCGCGTCGATGTCCTGATAGTCGCTGATGTCGTAACCGTTGTCGTGCTGTGGCGAGCGATAGATGGGGGACAACCACACCACGTCCACCCCGAGCTCCGCGAGGTAGTCGAGCCGCTGCATGATGCCTGTCAGGTCGCCGATGCCGTCTCCGTCGGAGTCGGCGAAGCTCCGGGGATAGATCTGGTAGACGACAGCGGTCTTCCACCAGTCCGACTCGCGGCAACCGGAACGTGCGCTGGTGGTCGTCATCTCGGCGGAGAAAGCCATCGACGTGCCAAGGTACGCCCCGTCCGTGACCGGGCAGCCCGCCTGACCCCAACGAATCGCGTGGGCGTAGGTCGGATCGGGCAGGCGCTTCAAGCGCGCCGGCGCAGGAGCAGAGGCCCCGGCGCACATCCTTCTGCCCAGGACGTGACGGGGCCGGCGCGCGAGAACGCCGGCCCTGTCACCGCTGATTGCTGATCAGAAGATGATTGGTTGCGGATCAGAGGATGATTGGTTGCGGATCAGGAGATGACTGGTTGCGGATCAGGAGATGATCAGTGGATCACCTGCAGATGCCTGCGGACTGGTCCCAGGCGCAGTTCTTCGACTTGCCGGAGAGGTCGATGACGTTGCCCTGAACGACCCAGGCCTGCTTGGCCACGTCCCAGGACTGGAACACGCCGCCTTCACCGAAATACGCGTCCTTGTTGCCGCTCATGTTGAACTGGATCCCGGGCAGATGGATCGGATGCGTCATGTTCATGCTGCGCACCGTCAGGATCAGATTCGACCGGGTCAGGCCACCCTCGAGCTGGCCGGCGATCTGCAGGGCCTGCACCCAGCTCCAGGCGAAGTAGATGCCGCTACCCAGCGTGCTCGACGACTTCGGGTCGATGCCCTTGGCGTTCAACTGATCGCGCGCCCAAGCGATGAACGGGTCTGAGAACTGGCTGGGATCGTTGATGTCCTTGCTGCCGGCATTCACCTGCCACCAGCCGATCGACGCGGTGCCTTCGCTGCCGACCGCCTCCTTCTTGGCGTAGGTTGTGCCGGGGCAGACGGACGGTTGGAACAGGTACTTGGCCTTGTCCGCCAGACCGTTCTGGGCGGCGTTCGTGATCGCCTGCGTGCAGTACGAGGCGAACACCATGGCGATGAAGACCTGCGGGTTCTTGCTGGCCAACGTGGTCATCGGGTCGGTCACGGTCGGTGCGGTGGGCTCGATGGTCTCGCTGACGTAGTTGATCTTGTCCTTGTTGGGCGACTGGGCGATATACGCCTTGAACCCGACGTCGTAGGCCTTTCCGAAGTCGTTGTTCGAGACGAGCGACGCCACCGTCACCTTGCCGTTCGAGCCAGCGATCTCACTCATGTGCTGGTCGATGAATGCTCCCCAGAGCACGGCCTCGGTGTTATAAGCAAGCTGTTGCCCGGTGGACCACGGATGGTTCACCGGGTCGCCCCATGCCGGGTGCCCGCTCTGAATGATCGGTTGCGGGACGCAGCGCTGGTTCAGCTTGTCATACGTCTTCATGGCGTTCGCCGAGCCCAGCGTGGACATGGCAAACACCTTCTCGGAGTCGATCAACTCGTCGGTGAGCGGAATGGTTCGGGCGGGATCGTAACCGTCATCCTTGATGAGCAGATTGACCTTGCGGGTCTTGCCCTGGCTGTCCTTGAAGACGCCCTTGTTGTTGTAGTGATCGAACATCATCGTCATGGCCTTGCCGACGTTTCCGTAGTCGGCAGCCGGGCCGGACTGGGGCAACGTCTGGCCGATCTTGATCTCGGAGTCGCTCAGGCCCTGGGTCTCCGACCAGCCGGCCGGACACTTCGACAGGTCGATCGCGAAGCCATCAGCCCCGGTCACGGTCTTACCGTCGGCCGACTTGCCCCACTTGTTCGACTTGATCTTCTGGACGACTGCGTCGCGCTGCTGCGTCCACAGCGCTTCCCATTCGTCCATGGATTTCGGCTGTGGTACCGCAGTGATGGTCGTCGTGTCACCAGCGGACGTGGTCGAGGTTGACGCCTCACCGGAACCGGCTGTCGTCGCCGGGGCAGCCGGGCTGTTGGTGCCGCTGCTGCCGCAGCCTGCGGCTAGCAGTGCGAGCAGCAGTGCTCCTGCACCTAGCACCTTCGGTCGTGAATGTCGCACGTCTTCCCCTGTCTAAATCAGACACAAGCTGGTGTCGATGACGCGTCGACAGCGGAGTGTAGTTCGTCGCATTACTGACGTGGATTCGTCTCGTATCGTCCACAGGATCGCCGACTTTGGCGTACGGAAGACGAAGCTCATGGACACCTATAGACGTTCCCAGACGCGAACCTATGCGCCGTATCACACGCAAGAAAGGCGGGTCTTTTATGTCCGTCAGAGCGACAGAAACCGGCCCCTCTGGGGTTACCAGAGCCGATCATTTGGTTGGTTGAGCGAATCGAACTACAGAGATATCTAGCCTGGCGGTACGCCCGTAGTCCAACTCATCTGGTCTGTCGCGGCCCCTGGGTGCGGGTGACAGGCACTGTCTACGCCGCGGCGAACTCGCGGCTCTGGCCCGTCACACACATGGGGCCGGCGCCGAATTGTCCGAAAGAGCTGTTCGTCATGGGGGAGCGATGGGGCTTGCAGCAGACTCGTCTATCGGACAGAACGGTTCGTTCTACGAACCCATCCGATGGGGTGAGCTGGAACGATGCGGCAGCCGCCGCATGGGTCGCGCCACGGTGGCGAATCGTTCTCGACGCCTCAGATCCGCAGATCTACCGCCGATCACAGGGGCAATGGCGAACCTGTTCAACCAGCCGGCGAAATCCATCGGCGGCCTTCGGTTCCGTTACCGCTACCGGCTCGTGGCCGGCATGCTCATCGTGTCACTTCCGGTGATGGTCGCCTTGACAGTCCTCCTGAATGCCCGATCCTCGAGCAGTCTGCGCGCCGCCTTTCAGGTCAAGGGCGCGGAGATTGCCCGCGCGGTGTCCTTGCGCATCGAGGATTTCATGTCGGAGCGGCGCGAGAACCTGGAAGTGATCGCTGGAGAGGCGTCGGGCCAGCTGACGGCCCCCTCGACCGTCGATCTGCTGACCCGCATCGACAAGACGTACGACGATTACCAGGTCCTGCAGATCCTGGACCTCACCGGCAAGATGCTTTCGACGAGCCGACCGGATGTGGTCCTCGACGTCACGGGCGAGGACTGGTTCTCGAAGGCGGTATCCGGCCAGCCCACCCTGGAGTCGCTCAAGGAGCGGAACGGTCGGCTGCATTGGATAATCGCCCAGCCTGTGCTCGGTCCCGATGGTCGCCCCGATGCGGTGGCTGTCGGCGACATGGACCCGCTCATCCTCCACGAGTTGCTCAACCCGGAGTTGGTGGAGGGCAGCGAGGTCGTAGCCGTCGACAGCAACCACCGGCTGGTCTACGACACGACCATTGGCAAACTCACCGATCAGGCGGCGTTCCTGAGTGCCGGCGTGCTGCAGACGACCGTCGACAACAAAGCCCTGGAGGAGGCCGCCTCCAAGGACAACGGGACGAGCCGCTTCGACGACATACACGGACACGCGGTCGTCGGTGGGTTCGACCACGTAGAGACCCTGAACTGGACTATCACTGCCCAGAATCGTGCCGACACTGTGCTGGCACCCATCACCAGCCAGCGACAGCGTGCGGTGCAGCTCATGGCGGTCGGCATCGTCTTCGCGGTCGTGGCGGCCTTGATCTTCGGCCGGCGCGAAGCCACGAGGCTCCAGGCCCTGGCGGAGGAAACCAGATCAGTGGGGATCGACGTGAACTCGGCCGCGTCAGAGCTCTCGGCATCCTCGGACGAGCTGGCCGCGACCACGACCCAGCAATCGGCGGCGGTGATCGAGGCCTCTGCCACCACCGATGAGCTGGCAAGGGCCTCGGCCACCATTGCCGACCGGGTCGATGAGGTCGCCCGTCAGACGGCCGAGACCCGTGACAACCTCGAGCAGGCCGAGGCCGACATCCAGACGTCCAGCGAGCGCACGCTCGCCCTGGCCGGCCGCGTGAACGACATCGACGCCCTGTTGTCCCTGATCAACAACATCGCCGATCAGACCGACCTGCTGGCGCTGAATGCGGCCATCGAGGCGGCCAGGGCTGGTGACGAAGGCCGCGGATTCGCCGTGGTCGCGGAGGAGGTGCGACGCCTGGCCGAGCGTTCGAAGTCCTCCGCGGCCGACATCGCCACGATCATCGACGGCATCCAGGTCGAGACCAACGCCACGGTCATGGCCATGGAGAAGGGGGCCAAACAGATGCAGCAAGGTCTCACTCTGCTCGAGGCGGTGACCGAATCCGCCGGCCAGGTACGCCTCACCACCCAGCAGCAGCGCAGCGCCACCGCCCAGGTCGTGGAGACCATGGACCAACTGACCGAGGCCAGTCGGCAGGTGTCGACGACGGCGCAGCAGATTGCCGTCGCGGCCGGGAACCTTGCGGACCTCGCCGGCAATCTTGAGACGACCGCGGCAAGCGTCCGCGAGCGCTATTGACCCCAACAACCAGGCTCAGGCCGGTTGCCACTGCACGAGGCGAATCACCTGACCGTCCTCTGCCGTGCGCTCGTCCCAGACGGCCTGTACCGGCATGCCGATGTGGATCTCTTCGACCGGCACGTCCGTGACGTTGCCGATGACCCGCACGTCAGGGGCCTCGTCCAAGCTGACCAGCACGACTGCATAGGGCACCGACGCCGCTAGCGCGCGGTTCACCGGGTAGTGGGCAATCGTGTAGCTGTACACCGTGCCCTTGGGCGAGAAGGTCTCCGTCGAGAACTCGAACCCGCCGCAGGCGTGGCAGACCTCCTCGGGGGGATGCTGCCGGGCGCCGCAACGCGCACAGACCTGAACGGCCAGCTGACCTGAGGTGAACCAGGCCTTGTTGATCGGAGTGACGTCGGGCAGGGTCCAATCGTCAGGCAGCACACCCATCCCCAACATCCCCCTCAGAGCTTTCCGAACAGCACTGCACTGCCGGGCGCGAACCCCGGGCCCGAGACCGACAGGCTCAACTCGGCCCCCGCCACCTGGCACGTCGACTCTGCGCGAATCTGGCGCACCGCCTCGACGACATTGCCGAATCCGTGGATGTAGGCCTCGCCCAAGTTTCCGCCGCTCGTATTGATGGGCAGCCGCCCGTCGGGCCAGCGGATGTTGCCGTCGGCGACGAAGTCGTTCAGCTCGCCGGGCTCGCAGAAGCCCATCTCGGCGATGGCCATCAGCACGGGGCCGGTGAAGTTCTCGTAGAACTGGGCCACCGGGATGTCGGCGGGCTTCACGCCGGCCCGTTGCCACAACACCTCGCCCACGTGGCGATGGTGCGCAGTGGGAAAGCGAGGCTCGTTGAAGGCCGCGACTCCGTCTCGATGCTCGAGGCCATGGGCAGCAGCCACGATGGCCACTGGCGTCTTGGCCAGGTCCCTGGCCCGCTCTGGCGTCGTAACCACAATGGCGGCCGCGCCATCGTTCTCGGGGCAGCAGTCGTAGAGATGGAAGGGCTCGGCGATCCACCGCGAGGCGTGGTACTCCTCCCGCGTGAGCGGCGTGCCGTAACGGATGGCGCGAGGGTTGCGCTGCGCGTGCTCGAAGCAGGCCAGCACCACCTCGGCAAGGGCGTCCTGGCCGATGCCGTGCTCATGCATGTAGCGCATGGTCTGCATGGCGCATATCTGCGCGGCGGACAGCATGCCGTAGGGGCTGGTGTAGGCCGAGCGGCCCCGGGCTCGTCGGGCCCGGCCCGCCTGGCCGTAACGATGGAACTGGCCCTGGGCAAGTGCCCGGAACACCACGATGCATTCGGCGTAGCCGGCACTGATGGCCGCGTCGGCGATGCTGACAGCGGCGGCGGCCCCGTTTCCGCCCCCGCCGAAGGTTTGGGCGGTGAAGTTGAGCTCGCCCACGCCCAGCGCGGCGCTCAGCCGGACCGGCTCGTTGCGGTCCATGTAGGAGGTGAAGCCGTCGACGTCGCTCAGTTCGAGCCCGGCGTCGGCCACCGCGTTGCGAATTGCGATGCAGGCGAGTCGGAACTCGGACTCCGTGGCGCCGCCGCGCTTGTAATACGTGGACTCGCCGACGCCGACGACAACTGCCGACCCGTGCACGGCTGCCCTCCCTTTCCGCTGCGCCCGCTAAGCCGATCGACCGGCGCGACGGGCCGTGGAGGCGGGGGAGGCCTTTGTGTCGGCCCAACCGACGCGCATGCCAGCGGACAGTCCTCCGTCGACCGGCAGGTCGATGCCGTTGACCCAGCCGCTGTTCCCCACGGCCAGCCAGCACAACGCCTCGGCCTGGTCGACGGGCTGGGCAGGGCGCCCGACCTGCTCGTTGAGCCAGGCCATCTGCTCGGCGCCGGCGTCCTGCTCGAAGTAGGGGAACAGTGGGGTGATGACCGGCCCCGGGCTGACGCTGTTGACCCGGATGCGTTGGGCGAGCGTGCGGCCGGCCAGCCGCTGCGTGTAGGCCACCACACATTCCTTGGACAGCACGTAAGCGGCTGGACCGCCCCGGTCATAGCTGGCGGCCCATTCGATGCCCGAGGCGAAGTCCGGCGTGCCCAGCAGGGCGTCGATGCGGTCGAGGTGACGCTCCCACGCCATGCCCGCCAGCGATGCCACGCTGACGATCGATCCGCCCTCGGCGATCTTGCCCTCGCCCAGCAGCGCCTCGGTGAGATGCCGCAGACCGAGCACGTTGACCCGGAAGACCAACTCGGCGCCCATCGAACCGGCCACGCCCGCCACGTTGAGCAGGGCATCGAAAGGACCCTCGAGCGCGGCCACCGCGCGGTCGATGGAAGCCTCATCGGACATGTCGCAGGCCAGGTGCCTGGCGGCGCCGGCGGGGGTCTCGGGCTTGATGTCGAGGGTGGTCACCTCGTGCCCATCGGCAACCAGCATGTTCAGCGTGGCATTGCCGATACCGGTCGCTGCGCCGGTCAACAGAACCTTCTTTGCCATGCTTCCCCCGTTGCCTGCGGGCCGATCTCTGGTCGGCCGAGCCCTCTGTGTCGTCCGATGCCAGGCCGGCAACTTGGAGGCCGGCAATTCGGATCGGCGCGCACACTAGCGCCCGTGTTCGGGCTTGACGTTGTGCGGCGCGCATGGCCTGGTCGCGTCCGGTGCGCTGATGGCCGGACGGGCCGGCGGATCGGGGCCTCGTCGATGCTCCCGGCCCCGGGCAGGCAGGTTCGCATCAGTTCGGCCCCAATCCGTCAGACCACCGGGATCACTTGCAGCTTGCGGTGGAGGCGTCCCATGCGCACGCCTTCGACTTGCCGGACAGGTCGACGACGCTGCCCTGCTGCTCCCACTCTTGCTTTGCGGCATTCCACGACGAGATGTCGGAGCCCTCCACGAAGTAGGCGTCCGCATTGCCGTTCAGGTTGAACTTGATGCCTGGCAGCAGCCAGGGATGGGTCATGTCCATTGCCCGCAGGGCGACGATGAAGTTCGTGCGGGTGAGACCACCGTCCAGCTGGTCGGCGATCTGGATGCCCTGGGCGATACCCCAGAAGTAGAAGAGCCCGCTGCCGAACGAGGCCGACTTCGTCGGGTCGTAGCCGGCATCCCGCACGATCTGGCGACCCCAGACGACGAACGGATCCTTGTCATAGGCGGGAGAGTTGAGGTCCTTCTGACCGCCTCCCATGATCCACCAGCCGTTGGACGCATCGCCGACCTTGTCCTTGCCCACGAAGCTCGTGGCCTTGCACACGGACGACAGGAACTTGTACTTCACCTGCTCGTTCATGCCGTTCTGGGCGGCCTCCGTCGTCACCTGCGAGCACGGCGTGCCCACCACACCGGCAATGAACACCGAGGGCTTGTGCGCGGCCAATGTCGTCATCGGGTCGGTCACGTTCGAGGCCGACGGCTCGATCTTCTCGGTCACGTACTCGATGTTCGCCTTCTGGGGCGACTGTGCCAGGTACGCCCGGAATCCGCTGTCGTAGGCGGCGCCGAAGTCGTTGGTGGTGATCAGTGCCGCCACCTTGGCCTTGCCGCCGAACTCGGCGAGATGCTGCTCGATGAAGGCGCCCCACAGCACCGCTTCGGTGTTGTAGGCCATCTGCGACGAAGTGGTCCACGGATGGTTCACCGGGTCGCCCAGCCCGGGATGGCCGGTTTCGGCCAACGGTTGCGGGATGCAGCGCTGGTTGAGCTTGTCGTACGTCTTGAGCGAGCCGGCCGACTGCTGAGTGGTCATGGCGAAGACCTTCTCGCTGTCGATGAGCTCGTCGACCAGCGGGATGGTCTTGGCCGGGTCGTAGGAATCGTCCCGCATGATCACGTTGACGTTGCGGGTCTTGCCGTTGACGTCCTTGAAGGCGCCGGCTTTGCTGTACGCCTTCATGATGGCGTCGCCACCGCGCAGGATGTTCCCGTAGTCGCCTTGCGGACCGGAAAGGGCACCCGTGATGCCGATCTTCACGTCGGTGTCGGTGATGCCCTCGGTGTCGCTCCAGCCGGCGGGGCACTTGCTCAGGTCGATGGTGAAGCCTTCAGGTCCCGTGACCTTCTTGCCGTCCGCCGACTTGCCCCACTTGTTGTCCTTGATCTTCTGGACGATGGCCGTCCGCTCCTTGGCCCACCGCGCCTCCCACTGCTCCATGGACGTGGGCGTCTGTGCCGGTTGGGTGCTCGACGGCGCAGTCGTCGACGAGTCACCGCTGCCACCGAGGGCTCCCTGCACCCCCGTCTTGATGCCGGGGTCCACGGTCGCGGCCGTGCTGCTTGCTTCTCCACTACCCCCGCAGGCCGCTGCCACCAGCGATAGCCCGACAAAGCCCGCGAGGATGCCTGCTCTCCTACGTGTCATCAATTTCCCGTCTGTGCCTGGGCCGCTCGGGATGACCGGCCTCGAGGTGCTTCCCCCAAAGTCACCGGTCGGGCAGCTTGCCAGGCGGGGCGGCGTTGGCGACGTCAGCCCCGGCGCTGAGTGCCGGGCGGTCTCGTGGTGACGGCCACCCCTTCCGGACGACCCGTGTCCTCGCGCCCGGCGCAACCATCGGGCTGCGGGCAACCATCGGGCTGCGGGCAAAACGGCAAAACGTCCACTACGCGGCTTTGCCCGATGTTCATCGGTGAGGCGTATGCCGCCCAGTCGACCCCATTTCGATACGCAGACCGTCGCAATTCGTTATGACGAACAACTGAACGAAGCGCATCCGAAAGCTGCAAGAAGGAAGTAACCCAATCAGCCTGTTGGGCCGTAGCGCAACTATATAAACAGTACGTTTGTGCTGACAAATACGTCAGAGGCCCCGAATACGGCGTTTGACCTGGCCTCTTAGGGACTTTTACCCACATCCCGAACGGCGCGCGGCCCAGCCTGTGCACGTCACGCTCCGGTATTGTCGCCGCCCGTGGCCGATCCACTCGCCCGCCTTCTCTCCGGACCCTCTTACGACGCTCAGATCGTCGGAGGCGGGGTTGGCTTCGCCGATGCGCGGACCGGGCTTCGCTTTGAGGCTTACCGACCGTCTGAAGCGCCAGATCTGTGGAACATCTATTTGAATGGCGCCGAGGAGTGTTATCGGGCGTACGGCGTCGAATCGGCTCTCGATCGCAGAATGATCGAAGACGGCGAGTCCACCGCGTTGTTCTGGGTCGCCATTGACGCTGATCTCGGCGTGGTGGGGGGCCTACGAATTCACGGGCCACTTGCCTCGCCGATGGCGGCCTATGCACTCTGGGAGCTGCGCTCCTCCGACAAGCTGGATGTCATCGAAGGCCTGCTCGAGGAGCGGGTCCCCCTCGGCGTGGTGGAGGGCAAGGGTGCATGGATGTTGCCCTCCTGCGCGGGCGAGCGAGGGGCCAGTGATGCTCTTGCCCGGTGCTACGTGCACTCCATGTACCTAGCCGGCACGCGTTTCGCCATGTGCACGGCCTCCGACCACGCGCTGACACGCTGGAAGACCTCAGGAGCGCGGCCGGTCGCCGACTTCGCCCCGGTGCCCTATCCCGACGAGCGGTACCGGACCGTGATGCTCTGGTGGGATCGACAGACCTTGGGCGAGTCGGCATCGCCCGCGCAATGGAGCCATATCCGTGAAGAAGCGGTCCAACTGCTGGCGGACCGCAGTGGGCTTGGTCGGCCGCTCGCATTGGCCGGCTCACAGGTTGGGTGATTCCTCGTGACTGTCACAACCGCGGCTTGGCGCCCTTCGATCTTCAATGACGCGCAGGCGGAAGAGCGAAGCGCCGCAGAAGCCATCCGCAACGAACCCGCCGTCGTGGTGATCGACACGCTGGACCTGCAGATGCAGGAAATGCGCAAGCTCCGCATCGTCGGTGGCATTGACGAATTGCTGCAAGAGCCGCCCTGTTGGGTCTACTACCCCTGGCGGCGTTCGATCGTCCGTCTCCTCGGTCCTCAGTCCTTCGCCCGTCTGCGTTTGGACCGAAATCGCAACAAGATCACCAGTGATGAGCAACAGCGGCTGCGCCAACAGACAATTGCGGTGATCGGGCTCAGTGTGGGCAACGTCATCGCGCACACCTTGGCGCTCGAGGGTCTGTGCGGTGAGCTTCGTCTCGCCGACTTCGACACCATCGAGTTGTCCAACCTCAACCGGATTCCCGGCGCAGTCTTCGATCTCGGTCTGAACAAAGCGGTCGTGGCTGCGCGGCGGATCGCGGAGATCGATCCCTACCTCTCGGTGGTGGTCCATCCAGAGGGCGCGGATGAGGCGAACTTCCCGGCGCTGCTCGAGGGTGTCGACCTCGTCATCGAGGAATGCGACTCGTTGGACGTGAAAGTTGCAGTGCGCGAAGCGGCCCGCAGCCGGCGGATCCCGGTCATCATGGAGACGAGCGACCGGGGACTGCTCGATGTCGAGCGTTTCGATCTACAGCCCGATGCGGCCGTGTTCCACGGGCTGCTGGACGACATCCGGTCCTCGGACCTGGTCGGATTGGAGACGCGGGACAAGGTCCCGCACGTGCTGCGGATCCTCGAAGCAGACCAGCTCTCACCGAGGATGGCGGCGTCGATGGCCGAGATCGACCAGAGCGTCTCCACGTGGCCGCAACTCGGCGGTGACGTCACCCTCGGTGCAGCCACCGCCGCGGCCGCTGTCAGGCGTCTAGGGCGGGGCGAGGCCCTGGTGTCGGGCCGAACGAGGATCGATCTGGAAGCCGCGCTGGACCGTATAGCGCAGCCACCGCGAGCGGTCGTGGCGCAGGAGCCCGTGTCGGTCTCCACGGAACGGGTGCCGCACGAACTTCCCGAGGTGCTCGGCTGGGCGGCATCGCTCGCACCCTCCGGCGGCAACACGCAACCATGGCGCTTCGAAGCCGATGACACGTTCCGCATCTTCCTGGCACCGGAGCGCACATCGACCATGGATGTCGCCTTTCGGGGCAGTTATGTGGCCATTGGTGCAGCGATGTTCAACGCGCGCGTCGCCGCGGCCGCCCACGGGCAGTTGTCCGATGCGGAGCTGTTCCCGAACGGCGGCCGCGAGGACCTGGTTGCCGAATTGCGATTTCGCCCCGGTGTAGATGTCGACCTGGCCGAGCTCTATTCCGCGGTTGCACAGCGCTGTACGAATCGAAACCCTGGCAATCAGTTGTCGCTGCCGGCAGATATCGATAGCTCCTTACGTGAGGAAGCCGCACGTGAGGGCGGCGGGATCAACGTCATCAACGGGAGCGGACTCGGCGAGCTCGCGGACTTGCTGGCCGAGTCAGACCGCTTGCGCTTCCTGGCCCCCCAACTTCATCGCGAGATGATGAGCGAACTGCGCTGGCCCGGCCGCGATGCACTCGAGATCGGCATCGACGTCCGGACCTTGGCGCTCGACCATACGGACCTGGCGAAGCTGGAGGTCTCCCGGCGCCGGGACGTGATGGACTACCTGTCCTCTTGGGAAGGTGGCCGCGCCCTCGGAGACGTGACCCGCGACCGCGTGCGATCGAGCTCGGCGATCGTGGTGGTGACCACGCCCGGATCGACGCCGGCCGATTTCGTGCGCGGTGGGGCGGCCCTGGAACGGGCCTGGTTGTCAGCGGCGCGACGCGGGCTGGCAGTTCAGCCGGTCTCCCCGGTGACCATCTACGCCCTCGATGCTCCGGACTTCGAGGAGCTGGCGCCAACCGGTCGGGTCGATCAGTACCGCCAGCTCTCGCGACGGTTCCGCGAGCTGGCGGGCCTGGCCGTGGGTGAGTCCGTGGCGCTGGTGTTGCGGGTCAGCTACGCCGCCGATCCCCCGGCGCGAAGCGAGCGCTTACCTCTCTCGAGCGTGCTCTCACTGACTGCGTCCAGCGCTGCGAGAGGGTGAGGAGCGCGACAACTTCCTCAACCTGGGCGTTGCGAACGCCGCTCCACGCTCTGAAGTAAGGCTCAACTGAGAGGGTAAATCCGCCGATTCTGTGGACAACAGTCTGCAGAGGCGGATCCCATGAACACTCAAACTGAGTCGCACAAGGTGGAGGGGCAGAGCCCGACGAACGCCCGCACGGGCGGACGGCTGGCCGGTCCCTTGTCGACGCAGCTCAAGCGCTCGGTAGGCGTCCTGCGTGATGTTCTCGGTGCGGGCATCGTCGACGTGATACCGGTCTCGGATGGCAAGCATCTGGGCCAGTCGTTGGCCTGCTCCGCACGGCCGGATGTACAGGAAGACGTCATGCAGCGTCTCCATGCGGACGTCGTGGACAGCTGGCAAGCGGACGGCGAAGAGCACGAGCTCGAGGTCGGGACCGACTGGCTTCTCACCCTCGTCCCGGTCCTCGATGGTGAGAACACCGTCGCCGGCTTGGTCGTCGTGGGCCGCAACACGGTCGCGCCCTTCTCCGAGATGGAGCTCATGGCCATCCGGGCCCTGGCGGTGCTCTGCGGCCTGGCCTTCACCCGGGCCACCAGTGAGCGGGAGGCCCTGCACCAGCGCAGCTTGGACGAGCTGGTCACCAATGTGGCCGTCAGCCTGATGTCGGTGTCGCGGGAGTCGCTGCGCGGCGCTCTGGCCGACACGCTGCGCACGCTGGCCGAGTTCTTCGAAGTCGACACCGTCTTCCTCCGTTCCAACGACCTCCAACGTGGTGTCACGATCCTCATCGATGAGTGGCCGCGGCGGGAGAACGTGCCCGACCCCGACCCGCTCGGCGTCGTTCCCTTCGACGCCGACCCGGTCTTCAGCTCCATTCGTGATCTGGCCGAGCCCTTCGTGATGCGGCCGTCGGGCGACGCCGATTCGTATCAGGAGCGTGTGAATGAGGGGGCCGGCATCCCCGAGGTCTCCCTCGCGATGGTGCCTCTGCTGAACGCGGAGGTCACGACGGGTGTGCTCGGCTTCGTGAAGTTCGGCGACCGCCCGTGGGCCACCCCCGAGATCAACGCGCTACGGGCCATCGCCTCGCTGCTCGTTCAGCTGCAGGCGCGCATCGACGCCGAAGAGCGGCTGCAGTACAGCGCCTTCTACGACCAGCTGACCGGTCTGGCCAACCGCCGAGCGCTCCTCGAGGAGCTCAGCCGTCGCCTGGCCCCAACCGCCGAGGGCCGTGTCGCCCTGCTGTTCATGGACCTCGACCGGTTCAAGACCATGAACGACTTCCTCGGCCACCAGGCCGGGGACCGTCTGCTCGTTGTCATCGCCGATCGCATCCGCACGGCGCTGCG
>JAXDQG010000086.1:0-5127 GCA_034667945.1 Acidimicrobiia bacterium
CCGGCGCCGGCGACGAACGGCACGAAGGTGCGCACGATCGGCACCCAGCGCCCGAGCACCACCGCCTTGCCGCCGTACTTCTCGAAGAAGGCGTGCGCCTGCGCCAGGTGGTTCCGGTTCAGGAGCCTGTGCAGGAGCCCGGCGTTGTCGTTCGAGGAAAAGACCTTGGGTCCTATGTAGTGACCGACCGAGTAGTTGACAGCGTCGCCCAGGATGGCGGCCATCACCAGCAACACGAATACCAGCTCGACCCGCAGGACGTGCTGTTGGGTCACTGGATCGATGGTCGCGGCCAGCGCCCCCGCCGCGAAGAGCAGCGAGTCGCCCGGCAGGATGGGCGTCACCACCAGGCCGGTCTCCGCGAAGATGATCAGGAACAACAGGCCGTACAGCCATGGACCATACTGGGCCGCCACTGTCGGCAGGAGCGTGTCGAGGTGCAGGAACAGGTCGATGAACGTCTGCATTCGCCGGACATGATACCTTCGCCCTTCGTATGGCGCCCGATTCCACCGGCACCTTCCCCACCGGGCCGTTCGTGTCGATGGCCGTCTTCTGCGAGCGGCTCGATCGACAGCCAGACGGCACCGTCGACGTGATCGGCGTGGTCGACGGCGTGTCGCTCTCGGCCGCCGCCGACCCGGGCGGCGATGCCTTCGACGCAACGGCCCCGGTGGTCCGCCTTCTCGGCCTCGTGTCGATCCGCGCCGGAGACGCGCGCGGCCGTCACACGCTGTCACTGCGGGCCCACTTCCCCGACGGCGAGCTGGGCGCGACGCTGGCCCGCCCGATCGAGCTGACCGATCAGGCCCCCGGCGCCACCATCGGCTTCCCCTTCGAGCTCGAGGCCCGCGACACCGGCACCTACTGGTTCGACGTCGCCTACGACGACGCCCTCCTCACCCGGATCCCGCTCGTCGTCGAGCGCGGATAGACAACCCCGGAATCGTCGCCCGCGCGTGACGGCGCCGGTGGCGAAAAGGGCTAGACTCCGGTCCAGCGAGTCGGTGCGCACCGTTCGGCAACCCATCGACCAGGAGGCAGTGAAATGGCGTCAGTGCTGGTCACCGGAGCGAGTCGGGGTATCGGCAAGGCGACGTGCCTCGCGCTGGCACGCGCCGGGCACCGCGTGTTCGGCACCATGCGCGATCCGGCGAAGGCGCCGGAGTTGAGCACCGTGGCCGCGGCGGAGTCCCTGCCGATCGTCGTCTGGGCGATGGACGTCGATTCCGACGACTCGGTCCGGCGTGGGGTGGCGGCCATCATCGCCGAGCACGGGCCGATCGATGCGCTGGTCAACAACGCCGGGATCGAGCGCCGAGGCTCGATCGAGGAGCTGGCCCTCGACGAGTTCCGCGCCGTCATGGAGACGAACTACTTCGGCGCCATTCGCTGCATGCAGGCGGTGCTGCCCGGCATGCGGGCCAGGGGCAGCGGCTGCATCGTCAACATCTCGTCCCTGGTCGGCCGCATGTGTCACATCGGTCAGTCGCCGTACTACGTCTCCAAATGGGCCATGGAGGCCATGAGCGAAGGCTTGGCCCAAGAGCTCGCACCCTTCGGCGTTCGCGTGGCCATCATCGAGCCGGGGGTCACGAAGTCAGCCATTTTCGCCAAGAACGTCGACGCTCCCAATCACACTGGTGCCTATGACGCGCACTATCGGCGCCTGTTTCAGTTCTACTCCGCCGGCATTCCGCAAGCGACTCCGCCGGAAGAGGTGGCAGCCCTCATCCATCACGCCATCACGACCGACCAGCCCGCATTGCGCTATGCATGCTCGTGGGGCGCTCAGGAGATCCTCAGTGGTCGGGCCGAGATGAGCGATGAGGACTGGGTGGCTCTGGGCGGGCACGAAGAAGACTCCGCCTACTACACGGACTTCAAGCGACACTTCGGCGTCGACATCGCGCCGGCCCCGAAAACCTGATCCGGCCTCGCGGCCGGGGTCGCGAGGTTCAGACGACGTCGTTCCAGGCCGCCCGCTCGGGCCCGTAGGGATCGGCCTCGACGCGCGGTTTGCGACCCAACCGCTGGGTGAGCCGCGCGGGCACCTCATAGGCGGGCCAGCCCGGGTCTCCGAACCGGGCAAAGGCGGCCCAGGCCGTCTGCATCAGACCCGCCAGTTCGTCCGCTCCCCGTAACTTCTCCGCTCCCGTATACGACGAGCAGGTGGGATCTCGGTGCGTTCCGAACACGAAGGGCACCTCGAGCAGATGGCCGCTACCGACCTTGCCGTCCTCGGCCGGTGAGACCCAGTCGAACAGGTAGGCGTGAACCGAGGCATGGGCGGCCTGACCGTCGGCGAGCGCGAGCGCGCCTGAGCGGAAGGTGGCGTCACTGGCGACGGCTATCCACAGTGCCCGAGCCGACGCATCCTCCGCCCGGGCCGACCGGGCCGATCGGTAGACGTCGATCAAGCGCTGGGCCCGTTCCTCACCGCCACAGAGCCCAGCCGCGGTGCGCGCCAGAACCGCGTCGGTGAGGCTCTCGGTCCGAGGGTCGATGCCCAGGAAGAACCCCATCTCGTCCCGGTTGGTCCCGACCAACAGGTCGATTCCGGCGGCGGAGCCAGCCGCCACGGCCCCTAGCGGATCGGCAGCCACTGACTGGCCGTCGGCGATGGGCCCGTAGAACATGCCGGCCGACCGGGGCGTGGCCGAGTTCTGGGCGTCGAGCAGAGCTGCGGCTGAGAGGTCTCGCCAGCTGGCCAGGTCGGCCCCAAGCTGGGCCCGCAGTTTTCCGGTGGCGACGGTTGCCCGCTCGACCGACTGGATCAAATTCGGACCGCCCGACTGGAGGACGGCCTTACGGAACGGCTTCGGACCGGGCCGCGACAGCATGGCGGCGATCGAGATGGCCCCGGCGGACTCTCCGAACGCCGTGACATTGCCTGGGTCGCCGCCGAACGCAGAGATCTCCCGCTGCACCCAGTCCAGGGCGGCCAGCTGGTCGAGCAGACCTTCGTTGCCCGTCGCGCCGAGCTCGTCCGCTCGCAACCATCCCAACAGCCCCAGGCGATAGTTGATGGTGACGACGATGGCGTCGGCCGCGGCCGCAAGTCGGGCGCCGTCGTACATCGCCTGTCCACCGGATCCGATCACGAACGCGCCTCCGTAGATCCATACCAGCACCGGCCGTCCGGAGGCCGCCGGGCCGGTCGGAGCCCAGACGTTGAGGTAGAGACAGTCCTCGTCCTGGACGGCTTCGGTCATGGTGACCAGTCGGCTCGCCGGGCTGCCGGTGGTGTCGGCCTGTAAGGGCGCGGCCGCGAGCCGGGTGGCGTCCCGCGCGCCACTCCAGGGCTGAACCGGTGCCGGGGGTCGCCAACGAAGCGGCCCGACGGGTGGAGCGGCGAATGGGATGCCGAGAAAGGCATCGACCCCGCCAAGGGACCGGCCGACGAGGTCGCCGGAGGAAATGGTGACCGTGGGTGCCATGACCGCGCAGCCTACGGTTGGAGGGCCCGTGCCACCTGCGCCGACGTGCCCGCTCGGCCGAGGCGGAACGTCGAAGCAGACTGGCGCAAGGCCAAATGCCAGGCGTGGCCGCGAGCTTTTGGAGCAGCGGCTGCCCGGACGGTGACCTCCCGGCCGGCGTGGGATGTGCCCGCGGACCGATAACAGTTAGTCGGGATCATCCGATAGTTGGGTATGGAGGCGTGCCGGATCGAATCGGTTGGGAGGGCTCTTCGTGCCGGACTTCGACACCATCCTGCAAGCGCAGCTCAGGCTGCTGGTCTATGTGGCGCAAAGCGCGGCGCGAGGTCAGGACCTCGACCCGTTCATCAACCAGGCGATCCGGGCCATCAAGGCCGCCATAGATGCCAAGTTGCCGACGGGTATGGCTGAGATGGACGGTGAAGCAATGTTTGGATCGGCGGAGCAGTCCGGGTACTCCCATGCCATCGCCCACACCCGTCGGAACCTCGGGTTGATAGGTGCCGAGTGAGTCGGCGCTGCTCGCTCTGACGCTTCTTCAGCTTCCCGGCGGACGGTATCCAGGGATTGATGAACGCGCCGCATCTGCCTCTTCGAGCGTTGCCAGCGAGAACACCTGCGACCGTTCGAGCGCGCCGCCTCCGTACGTCACGAGATTGTGCGCAGCTTGTTTGGCCGCAGGAAAGTCGTTCATTTCAATGATGGCGAAAAAATCCCACTCGCTTTCCGCGATGGCCTGGATATCAACGATTCTTCCACCCAGCCCTTTGACATATTCCTCCAAGAACTTGCGTCGACTGACCCATCCGTCCTTGAAAACGCCTGCAGAACCCTGCGGAGAATACTTCGCCAACTGCAAATACGTGGTCATGAATTCCCCCCTCGGGAAAGACCATTCAAACATTGACTAGGCTAGGTGCAGCGGCCGTGCGAAGCAAGCAGATTCGTCAATGGTGGTTGCTGACGTTCTGTCGAAGGTGCGTGCAAACGCGACGGGTCAGGACGGCTTTCTACCAACGAGGAATTGCACCTCGAAGTCGAAACGGACGCCTCCATCCGGTCCGTAGAGCTCCGACGCGGCGCCACGCGCGGCCGCGAGGAAGCCGTCCTCGCCCAACCGCCGGATGGCGAGGTACGACGGGCCAGTGGCTGCCCATGCTCGTGCTGCCAGATCAACATCGGGGTACTCGAGTGGGATCGCTAGTGACCAACGCGTGCCCGGCATCAAGCCGCAGTCGACCATCATCTGTTCCGCAACACCGGGATAGCTGATCTGCGCCATCTCCTTGGCGTGGTCGGCATCATGCTCCTCGACGTCACCGAACAGTTTCAGCAGGGGGTAGGCGGACATCTTCTTCGCATTGCCCCAGAAGCTCAATCCCACCACACCACCCGGTCGGCACACGCGGACTACTTCCGCCAATGCCGCTTCGCATCCACCCCAAATACCTCGAAAGCTGGTGACCACATCGAAGGCGGCGTCCGCCCACGGAAGGTCGAACATATCGCCGACGCGGATATCGGCATCGGGGGTGCGGGCTTTGGCCACTGCGGCCAACCGAGGTGACGCATCGAGGCCGGCGACCTCGGCGCCTCGCGCTCGTGCCAAGCGAATGGCCAACCCGGGGCCACAGGCGACGTCGAGCATCCTCTCGTTCGGGCGGAGGTCGACTGCATTGAGGACCTC
>JAXDQG010000087.1:0-4898 GCA_034667945.1 Acidimicrobiia bacterium
CGGTGTGCCTGTAGTACATCAGGGTGTCCAGCAGGCTGGGCAGGATGGTTTCAGGGTCGTGGTCGGCGATCACGCGCCGGAGGTGGGAGAGGGCCCAGCCGAGGCGGAAGCTGTCGTTGACACGTCGCGCTTGTGCGGCTGACTGCTGGAGCAGGTCGACGCTCCGCTGGTAGTCGTCGGCGGCTGCTGCGAGGCCGAGTACGCCAAGGGCACCGGCGCGGGCGTGGGCATTGCCGAGGCGCTGCGAGAACTGGTCGAGTTCTTCGTTCAAGGGGGCATCGTCGACGCCCAACGCCAACCGTAGGAGCCCGAGTATGAAGAGCGCCTCGGCGCGGTCGTGGTCGAAGCGTTGGCCCAGCCCGGCGGCTCGTTCGGCGGCGGCGATGGCGTAGCGCGCGGTCTCGTCATGTCGGCCCTGTTGGATCAGGGCAAAGGCCATCACCAGATCGGTGAGCGGTTCGTGAATCAGACCGAGCCGATGTTCTGTTTCGCGTGCTTGTTGCGCATGGTCGACGGCGGTGTCGAGGTCGCCGATGCGGTAGCGGCCGTGCGCCACGTGGGCGTGTACCCGGGCGGAGAGCGGTGAGCTAGCGGCGTTGGGCAGGGTCAGAGCGCGCTCGGCCCACAACCAGAGTTCGAGGTGGCCGCGGACCATGTTGAACGCGCACAGCGATGCGCTGAGCCGGAGCGCGAGGGTGGTGTCATTGTTGTCGAAGGTGTCGGAGTTGGCGACGCGCAGGTTGTCGAGTTCGTCGTCGATGCGGGCCACCCACGAAACGTCATTCGGGCCGCGGATCTCGTCGAAGGACCGCTCGGCCAGAGCTGTGAAGTACTGGGCGTGGCGGCAGAGGAGCTCGGCGTTCTGGCCCGCGTCGAGGCGTTCGGCGCCGTACTGGCGCATGATTTCGAGCAGCGAGTAGCGGGTACGTCCCACCGATTGCGAGGCTGTGACCAGCGACTTGTCGACCAGGGCGTCGATCACCTGCAACGTGGACAGGTCGTCAGCGCTGTCGGCGCCGCACACCGCGTGGGCCGCCTCGAGGTCGAAGCCGCCGGCGAATACCGAGAGCCGGGCGAAGAGGCGTCGCTCGGCTGGATCGAGCAGGTCGTAGCTCCAGTCGACCGCCTGCTGCAGGGAGGCGTGGCGTCCGCCGCGGACTTTTTGGGGCGATGTGAGCAGGCGGAACCGCTGATCGAGTCGAGCGAGTATCTCGGTGGCGGTCATCGCTCGGGTGCGGGCGGCGGCCAGCTCGATGGCCAGGGGCAGGCCGTCGAGGTGGGCGCAGATGGCGGTCACGGCGTCGCCTTCCGTGTCCGAATTGAAGTGCCGGTTGCTGGCCAGGGCCCGTTCGACGAACAGCTGCGCTGAGCTGGCAGCGGTAAGCGCGCCGATCGCCCAGACCTGTTCTCCTGGTGACCGCAGCGGCTCACGACTGGTGGCTAGCACGCACAGCGTGCGGCTGGCGGCCAGCAGCTCAGCGGCGATCAGGGCGCACGCCCGCTGAAGGTGTTCGCAGTTGTCCAGCACCAACAGCGCCCGCCACCCTCGGATGGCCTCGACCAGCAGGGCCCGCGGTGAGGCGGCCTGGCGAGCAACCAGGTGCATGGTGGCCGCCATGAACTGCTCCAACGCCCCCGGGTCATCAATGGACGCGAGCTCGAAGATCCACACGCCGTCGGGGAAGCGGTCCACCACGGCGGCGGCAGTGTGCAATGCCATACGGGTCTTGCCGGTCCCGCCCGGCCCGACCAGCGTCAACAAGCGGTGCTCGTTTATGGCCGCCGCCAGCGCCGACAGTTCGTCGTCGCGCCCCACGAAGGATGTGAGCTGTTCGGGGAGGTTGCCGCGATAGGCGTCCAGGGATCGCAGCGGCGGGAACTCGGCGGCCAAGCCCGCCCCGGCGAGCTGAAAGACGTGCTCGGGATCGGCCAGGTCGCGCAGGCGGTGAACGCCGAGATCGGCCACCTCCAGGCCGCTGGGGAAGCCGTCACGGGCCAGATCCAATGCGGCGGCCGACAAGACCACCTGGCCGCCGTGGGCGACGCCCATCAGACGTGCTGCCCGGTTGAGCCCTGGGCCGAACCAGTCGCCGTCGCGCTCGACCGCCTCACCGGCATGGATGGCCATCCGCGCCCGCAGCGCACCGACCTCACCCCACCGAGCGCCAGTCAGTTCCAACTGCGCCGCCGCCGCGGCCGAGATAGCCGCCCGGGCGGAGGGGAAACAAGCGCACACCCCGTCACCGGTGTGTTTGAAGACGCTGCCCCCCGCCGAGCCGACCGTGCGCCCGAGGATTTCGTCGTGAGCCTCGAGCGCGTGGCGCATGGCGTCGGGATGCTCCGCCCACAACCGAGTCGAGCCCTCGATGTCGGTGAACAGGAAGATCCCCGTCGCCACGCCGCGCAATCTATCGTTTCCCAGTCCCACAGGCTCTACAACAATTGCCGTGGCGGGAGGGTTGGAGTCGTCAGGTCCGGTTTCCGACTCAATCTCCATAGGAGTGTTGCGGACTTCAGTCGCGTCGGCGTCCTCGGGTGGCAGCGTCTTGGCGAGCCGGATGCTCGGACAGACCTGTGGTTGGTTTGGGCGAATCAGCTGATTCAACTGTGGACCACGATTTCTTCGCGAATTGTTGACGCCCAACGCGTCGGAGCTGAGTTCCCGGCATTCGTCACTGGATGCCGCGACTGTCGCCTTAAGCTCGGCGAGAGCCGGGGTTTTGCCGTCGATGAGCAAAAGTACGGCAAAGCATTCCGTCTTGAAAGCGGTGTGGCCGGCCGGAATTCCTGCGTAGTGTTGCCGCCGCTGATACCACATAGGCGGTCGGCGAGGAGGGGGACGTCATGGAGTCAACCGATGTGGTCATCGTTGGAGGTGGCATCGCGGGGTCCGGCTTGGCGGCGGTGCTCGTCAGGGGCGGATTGAAGGTACGGATCTTGGAACAGTCCCGCGAATTCCGTGACCGAGTGCGCGGGGAAATCTGGGCACCGTGGGGTGCGGCTGAGGCTGCGCAGCTCGGCCTGCTTGACATCTTGACTGCGGCGGTCGGTTACCACAGCCACCGGTTCATTCTTTACGATCCTGCTATCCCCGTTGAAGACGCCGAAGCCGGAGCCACCGATCTGGCGCTGTTGCCGGGTATTCCGGGCGGGCTCAACATGTTGCATCCCGAGGCGTGTCAGGCGCTTCTCGATGCCGCGTCGGGAGCCGGCGCGGAGGTGCTCCGGGGCGTCGACCAGGTGTCGGTAACTTTGGCGGCTGGGGCTGGCCCGCAGATCAGTTATGTCGTGGACGACCAACCCGCCACCGTCCAATGCCGGCTCGTCATAGGCGCCGACGGCCGGAATTCGACCATCCGGCGCCAGGCCGGCATCGAGTTGGAGAAAGACGACGCGACCCATTTGATCTCTGGTCTGCTGGTCGATGGACTCGACGGCTGGCCCCTCGACGAGGACGCGTTCGGCACGGTCGGTGAGGTGAACTTCTTCTCGTTCCCTCAGGGACCCGGCCGGTGTCGCTTCTATATCTGCCATCCCACATCGGATACGCATCGATTCGCGGGACCCGACGGCGCGACGCGATTTTTGGAGGCTATGGCAACGGTCTGTCTGCCCCAAGCTCATCTGATCAACGCAGCTCGCCCGGCGGGACCGTGCGCGACCTACCCGGCCGAGGACACACGTTGCCCGTCCCCATACGTTCCCGGAGTCGTACTCGTCGGCGATGCCGCCGGCTACAGCGATCCGATCACGGGTCAGGGCCTTTCCATGGCAATGCGGGACGTTCGCTTGGTAAGCGAAGCCCTGCTCGCTGGCGAGGATTGGTCGCCTTCGGCCTTCTCGCACTACGCGTCCGAACGAGCCGAACGTATGCGCCGCGTTCGCTTCACCGCCACAATCATGGCGACATTGTTCGCCGACTTCGGTCCGGACGCCCCTAAACGCCGGCTGCAAGCGTTGGGACGTATGCAACAGGACGAGTCCCTTAGCCTGTGGCTTGCTTCCATTCTTGTCGGACCCGACGCAGTTCCGCCCAGCACCTTTGAAGACGCCACGCTGGACGCACTCATCGCCCCGTAGCGTCGAACCGGCTTTGGGTCGCGGATCCGACCTTACGGGAGTGCCACATCGGTGCCGGCGTGGTTGTCAGTCGAGCGACCCACTTGATTCCACGTTCTTAGGATGGCGCGGCGGGAGGGTGCTGCGTGGCCCCCTCGTGGTCCGTACGAGCAGAAGTGCTTGTCGCTGGACCCCAGTCATGACGATTGCTCCGCGCAAACGCCAACGTAACGCTATACCGTGGACATGACGAACATCACTTCAGGCGTGCGGCGGGTCGTCGCGCTAACAATCTTGCTCGCCGTTCTAGCGCTGGTCGGGACTGCGAACGATGTGGGCGCAGTAACTCCGCACTACCAGGCCATGGCGGATCGGAGCAGTTCGCTCAAATGTGACGACTTCAAATACGCCACGAGCCGGGGATTGATTGACCCTGTGGAAGTTCTCTGGCTGCTCGACACTCATCCCCAGCCGCTCTTCTGTGCGGACATAGCGAACCGCCCGGACTTTATCCAGACGAACCGCGCCTACTACGTGATGCTGGCTGAGGCTGCGAAGGGCCAGCTCACGTGTGACGACATCCGCTGGAACTCCCGCTATGGCTTTGTTCATTATGATCAGGCCGGCGATTTGCTGCCGCGTGTGCCTGGATGCCAGCTCGATGACTATGAGTTCCTTGTGGTTCTTGCCTACGGCGAACGACCCTTCACTAACCGTCTTGGCGTCGTGACGTCGGGTTCTCAGCTTCGACTCGCTTGCCCGTGACCGACCACAGTTATGGGGGATAATCGCAACTTCGTATGGGCTGGCGTCTATCGGGTTGTCGCGTTTGACCGGGG
>JAXDQG010000088.1:0-11931 GCA_034667945.1 Acidimicrobiia bacterium
GGGGTCGGTGGCGTAGATGTTGAGCGCTCCGATACTCCGTCCGCCCACGATCAACGGGATCGACAGGGTGCTCTTGACGCCGTGGCGCAGGGCGGCCTCACTGAACTCCGGCCACCGTTCATCTGTGCTGACATCGGCGATCATCAACTCGCGACATTGGCGGGACGCTTCGAGGCACGGCCCGCGACCGGCGCTGTACTGGGCCTGGTCGATCTCGGGGACCATCCTGTCCGTGTACACGACCGTCTTCGGGCGCCCAAGGTCGGTGGTGATCGTGAGCCCGGCCATCTCACCACCGGCGGCTTCGGTCGCGATGGACGCGATCTGGGTCAACGTGCCGGCAAGCGTGCCCGCGCCGCCGATGAACGCGTGCACAATCGCAACTGCACGAGCTGCGTGGTCCATGACTGCCTCCTGACAACGAGGTCAGTCACGGCGCCGTGCATCTCACGTGAGGCGGCCGACCAGTGACCGCCAAGCTACCAGACGCGGTTTTCCGCGACCGGAGGTCGGCGAGACGCACCCCACGAGGGTGCCGCCAGAGCTTCCGTGACGACCTGAACAGGTCTGTGGCGATCCTAGAGCCAAGTTGGTAGCCGATGCACCGCTCGCACGGCCCTCTAGTCTTCGCGGCCAATGGAGAGGATCGATTTCGGACCGTGGAGGCCGACGCCTCGTGGTGGCCGATCCGTCCGGTGGGCCACCGCGGAGGAAGCGATCGCGGCCGTCCCCGATGGGGCCAGGGTATTCATTGCCGGCGACGTCATGACCCCCAACCACCTGGTCCAAGCCATTGACGCCGCCGCAGATCGCTGGACGCGCATGGAGATCGTCCTGCCGGGCATGACCCGGCGTATCCCGCTCGTGCGGCGGGCCGGCCGACCGTTCCACTTCATCTCGACGCAGCCTGGACCGCTGTTCGCCGAGCTGTGGCACACCGGCACGGTGGACGTATTGCCGTGCCGTCTGTCGGACCACCAACACTTGTGCACGCCGGACGGTCCGCTGCCCTGCGACGTGGCGGTGGTGCAGGTGAGCCGACCGGGACCGGAAGGCATGGTCAGTCTCGGCATGTCAGTCGGTGTTCCGTTGGCGGTCACGTTGACCGCGCCGCTGGTCATCGCCCAGGTCAACCCGGCGGTCCCCTACGTCTTCGGCGCCGGTGAGATCCCGGTCGAGGACTTCGACTTCCTCGTCGAGAAGGACGAGCCGTTCCGTGACCGCGCCTCGAGCGGTCAGCTCGACCCGACCAGCGCCAGGATCGCCGAAATCGCCGCGGCGACCATTCCCGACGAAGCAACCATCCAGTTCGGCAACGGCGTCATGCCTGACGCCATCCTGCGCGGGCTCGCCGGTCGAAAAGGTCTCCGAGTGCATTCGGGCCTGGTCAGCGAGGTGTGCGTCGATCTCTTCGAAGCGGGCGTCGTGGAGGGGCCGATGGTCGCCACCCAGATGGTCAACAGCCCGCGCATGCGGGCCTTCGCCCACCGCAACCCGGCGGTGCAGCTCGGCCCGGTCGCCTACACCCACGGTGCCGGGGTCTTGGGGACGCTCCACCGGTTCACCGCGCTCCTGGGCGCGGTGGAGGTTGCGCTCGACGGTTCGGTCAACTCCGAGATGCGGGGCAACGAGATCATCTCCGGCCCCGGCGGCGCGCCGGACTTCGCCTTCGGGGCCGCGCTGGCGACCGGCGGCCGCGTCGTGGTCGGACTTCCTTCGACGGCCAGTGGTGGGGCGGTGAGCCGCATCGTGGCACGCATCGAGCCGCCCAAGCCCGTGAGTCTGCCTGCCTATCTGGCCGATCTGATCGTCACCGAGCACGGCATCGCAGACGTGCGAGGCCTGCCGCTGCGAGCCCGGGCCACAGCGATAACCGCCGTGGCCGATCCGGCCCACCGGGCCACGCTTGCCGCCTACCCTTCGGCGACCTGAATCCAGGGTCAGCCACGCCAGCTAGGCGAAAGGAACGTCGCCGCTAGTGTCCCCGCCGATGCTGGACATGAGGGACTTGGACGCCGTCGCCATGGCCGCCATGGTGCGCAAGGGCGAGGTCTCGGCCGCGGAGCTGGTGAGCACGGCCATCGAGCGAGCCGAGCGGGTGAACCCCACGCTGAACGCCATCGTCGCCGAGCGTTTCGAAGCGGCCCGCGCCGAGGCCGCCGCGTTTCAGCCGGGTGAGCAGCCCCTCGCCGGTGTACCCATCCTGCTCAAAGACCTGTTCTGCCCGTCCGCCGGCGATTCGGCGCCCCAGGGCAACCGCCTGATGCGGGAGCTGAACGTCCGGTACGACCACAGCGGGGCGGTCGCCCGACGTCTCCACGACGCGGGCACGCTCAGCCTCGGTCGCTCGCACAGCCCCGAGCTCGGCTGTGGGAACTGCCCGGCCTCCGCCGAGACGGCCACGTTCGGCTCGGCTCGCAATCCCTGGGATCCCGGGCGCACGCCCATGGGATCCAGCGGCGGAGCGGCCGCGGCGGTTGCCGCGGGCGTGGTGGCCATCGCCCACGCCAGCGATGGCGGTGGCTCGATCCGGATTCCCGCTTCCGCCTGCGGGATCGTCGGCCTGAAGCCGAGCCGGGGACGGATCTCGGCCGCGCCGGCGGGCGAAGCTTGGGGTGGCGGGGTGACCGATGGCGTCGTGTCCCGCACGGTGCGCGACACCGCGCTCGCCCTCGATGTGCTGGCCGGCGCGGAGACCGGCGATCCGTACACGGCACCGCCGTTCCCCGGGAGCTACCTCGATGAGGTCGGGGCCGATCCCGGTCGAGCGCGCATCGGCGTCTGTGCCGGACTGCCCTATGTGGAGACGGCACCCGAGTGCTCAGCCGCAGCCCTCGCCGCTGCACATCTGCTCGAGCAGCTGGGCCATCACATCGACGAAGACCATCCGCCCGCGTTGGCCGGTCTGGACTACATGTACGACTACATCCGGGTCATTCGGGTGTCGACGGCGGTCACGCTGCGCTCGCTCGAGCCCGCGATCGGGCGGCGCTGGGCCGAGGACGACGTCGAGAACGGCACCTGGGTCAACTACCAGCGGGGCCTGAAGGTGTCAGCCGGCGATTACGTAGCCTCGTTGGACCGTCTCCATCGTTGGACCCGGCAATTGGTGGCTTGGTGGGACGAGGGCCACGACCTGCTGGTCACGCCGACCCTGGCGACCCTGCCGCCGACTGTCGGATACCTCGTCGAGCCCGACGAGCGAGAGCGCACCCGTCGCCTTGCGGCCGTGGTCCCTTACACCCCGCAGTTCAACGTGAGCGGGCAGCCGGCTGTCTCGCTCCCGCTGGGATGGTCGGCCGACGGTCTGCCGATCGGGGTGCAGCTCGTGGCCGCACCCGGGCGCGAGGACCTCCTCGTCCGCGTGGCTGCTCAGCTGGAGGAGGCGGCCCCCTGGGCGGGTCGCCGACCCCGGGTATCGGCCTGAGGGCCGACCGACGAGACCTCCACGTGCTGCCGCCGCTGGCGCTGCTGCCGCCTTTCAGCTGATGGAGGTCGATCGGTGACTGGGCGTCCGGATCAGTACACCGCAGACGAGGGCTTCTCCAGGAGTTTCGAGAGGGCATCCTCGGACTCGTCGTGCGGTCGGGCGTCAGCGGCAGGTGCTGGAAGATGTGTTCCACGAACAGTTGGACGACTTCCCGGACAATTCGACGATGGCCTCGACCTCCCAGCTCTGCTTCGCCGAGTTGAACCGGGACAGGTCGGAGCCCTCGATGAGGTAGGCGTCGGCGTTGCCGTTCATGTTGAACTTCACACCTTCGACCAGGCCGGGGTTCGTCATGTTCATCGTGCGCACCGCGA
Source organism: Acidimicrobiia bacterium (assembly GCA_034667945.1). Taxonomy (GTDB): domain Bacteria; phylum Actinomycetota; class Acidimicrobiia; order Acidimicrobiales; family CAIXPF01; genus JAXDQG01. The sequence goes on from JAXDQG010000088.1 coordinate 3,805, forward strand.
GGTTGAGGTTCGAGCGGGTCAGCCCACCCGGAAGTTGGCCGGCGACCTGCAGCGCTTGGGCGATCTGCCAGCCCAGCGAGGCGCCCCACGTGTAGTTGCTCGACGTGCGGTAGTCGTAGCCGGCCTCGGCGAGGACCTTCCGGGTCGAAGCGATCCACGGGTCGTTGTCAAAGGCGGCGGCGTTGAAGTCCTTGAGCCCGCCGCCGGCGACCATCCAGCCGTTGGCGGCCGAGCCGTCGCCGCCGACCTTGTCGCGGCCGATGAACGTCGAGGCCTTGCACCCGGTGCCGAGGAACCCGGCCTTCAGCTTCTCCTTCAGGCCGTTCTCGGCCGCTTCGACGATGACCTGGGTGCACGCCGTGCCGGTCAGCATGGCGACGAAGACGTCGGGCTGCTTGGCGGCGAGCGTCGTCATCTGGTCCTTGACGATGGGCGCCTGCGGCTCGAGTCCCTCTGTGACGTACTGGAAGTCCTTGGCACGGGGCGACTGGGCGATGAAAGCCCGGAAGGCGGAGTCGTACGCCTTGCCGAAGTCGTTGGACATGACAAGTCCGGCGATCTTCACCTTGCCGCCCCACTCGTCAAGGTGCCGCTCGATGTAGGACCCCCAAAGGATGGCCTCGGTGGTGTAGCCGAGGATCATGCCGCTGATCCACGGATGATTGACCGGGTCACCCCAGGCCGGGTGGCCAGTGGTGCTGTAGTGCGGAACACACCGGGCGTTGGTCTTGTCGTACGTGGCGAGCGTGCCCGAAGAGATCATCGTCGCCAGGGCGAAGACCCGCTCGGAGTCGAGAAGCTCGTCGACGAGCGGGATGGTGCGGGCCGGGTCATAGCCGTCGTCGCGGATGACGACGTTGACATCGCGGGTCTTGCCCAGCGAGTCCTTGAAGGCCCCTGTAGCGGCGTAGTGGCGGAGGACCGCGGCTGCTCCCTTGGGCATGTTCCCGAAATCGCCCAGCGGACCGGACAGCGGCCCGGGCCAGCCGATCTTTACCTCGGTGTCGCTGACGCCCTCAGTGTCGCTCCAGCCCCGGGGGCACGCGGAGAGATTGAGTTTGTACCCCTCGGGGCCGCTGAGCGTGGAGCCGTCAGCCGATTTACCCCAGCCGTTCTGCTTGATGCGGTCGACCATCGCCGTACGCTCCTTGGCCCAGAGCGCCTCCCACTCCTCGATGGTGTTCGGGCGTCGTGCGGCGTCGGCCGCCGTGGTCGGCGTCCCACCGAGTTGCTGCCCGACCCCTTGACGGAGACCTGCGTCAAGGGTGCCCGCGGTCTCTCCCCCATTCCCGTCACCTCCTCCGCAAGACGCGGCGGCGAGTGCCGCAACGATGAGGCTTACGGCGATTCTGGTGCGCGCCCGCGAACCAACCATTGGACGGCCTCCCCCAAGTCCCCACACGCCGTGCGTCGCACGGATCGCGCACCTTATCAACTTTGTGTCAAAGCATCGGCTCCGAACGCCAGTCCCATCATCTGAATGGGCTGGTCTGTTCCGAACAGATCGCATCGAGGGTGCTCGCCCAAATCCACCAAATCCACCAAATCCACGGAGCCCACCAACGCCGTTGTCGAAGCCGCCAGGAGGATCTGGCCGCTGTGCCCCGCCGCCATGACACGAGCCGCACGATCCTCTTCGGATTGAAACTGAATGTCACGGCAGTGCCGTTCGCAGATTGCGTCTGCGTATACAGGCGCTGAACGGTGATAGGAGCCCCGTGAGTGACCGTGATGCCGAGGCACAGAATGTCGATAGAAGATGGCGGGTTTTGGCCGTCACGGTTCCATCCCGAATCCCGCAGCCTGAAATGAGCGCCGCTACGGTGGCCCGATGCTGCTCAGGCGATCGCTTGTCGCTGCCGGGGCCTTGGCCGGGCTCGGCGTTGGAACGCTCGAAGCTCGGTACCGGCGACATCCGGGGAACGATCTCTCCTTCACCAATGAGGCCTGGTCGGTGGAGCGCAAGGCCCCCGAGCATCTGCGCTTCGGGGCGAGGGTCATCGTCCACAACGAGGTCTTCCGGCGAGAGGTCATGCTGGCCGACGCACGGGCGGAGGCGCGTCTCCTGTCGGCGGCCGACGTCGATGACCTGCAGATCCAAGCCCGGGTCCATTCGGGCGACACCCGCTATCCGCCGCGCCCGGACGGCTTCTGGGTCGCCTTCGCCGTCAAGCCCGGGAAGTACGGCAAGGACAGCCCTCTCGACGTGTCGGTCGATGTCACCGGGCCATCACCCGCGCTCGACGAGCTGTACGGAGCGTGGGTGAGGATCGATCTGCTGACCTACGGCTTCGAAGGCAACCGGCGCCGGGCGCATCACCTGATGTTCCCGCTCACGCAGCCCGACCCGGCCGATGCGCCTTCGTGGCGCGAGCTGCAGAACGTGGAGGCGTCGGTCCGGCCAATCCGCACCCACCTGTTGGGCCCCTTCGACGACCCGGTGGAGATCGTTCGTCGGTATGCCGTGCCGCATGCCGCCCGGGGCGACATCGTCACGTTGTGCGAATCGCCCCTGGCCGCGATGCAGGGCCGCTTCTACGACCCTGCCCAGCTGAAGCCGGCATGGGCGGCGACCCGGTTGGCGCAGTTCATGTCGGGCGAAGGATCACTCGGCACCGCGACGGGGATGCAGACGCTGGTCAACGAAGCGGGCGCCCTGCGGGTGTTCGGTGCACTCGTCGGTGGGGCGGCGGCCAAGGTGGCGGGCCGGGCCGGGTGGTTCTATCGGCTGGCCGGTCCACAGGCCAGGTTGATCGACGACCTGCCGGAAAACATCCCGCCGTACGACAAGTTCATTCTCGATGGCCCTGCCGAAGCGGACGAGGTGTGCGCGGGCATCACCCAGGGCACCGGACTCGCTGCGGCCATTGTGGACGCCAACAACCTCGGCAAGGTCGACGTGATCGGCCGAACGCCGGGGGTCTCGGACCTCCTGGTCAAGGAGGCGCTTCGCTCCAATCCGGCGGGCAATGCGGACGAGAGCACGCCGCTCGTGCTCATCCGGCCGAAGCGCTGAAGACGGCCGAGGCGCTACCCAGCCCACGACGCGTCACATTCCTGCCGCTCGGATCGTCATAGCGTCCGGGATGACGACTGATGAACGCGCATTGGTGGGCGCCGACCGATTGGCAGCCCAGTTCGAGGCGAGACGGCCGCGCATGCGCGCCGTGGCCTATCGCATGTTGGGCTCGCGCGACGACGCCGACGACGCCGTGCAGGAGACCTGGTTCCGGCTCCAGACAGTCGACCCGAACAGCCTCGACAACCTGGGAGGATGGCTCACCACGGTGATCTCGCGGGTGTGTCTGGATCGCCTGCGCCGCCGGCAGACCAGGCCCGAGGGACCACTTCCAGGGGACGACCACTTCGGAACCAGCCCGTCACCGACCTCTGACTCTGGCGACCCGGTGGAGCACGTGCTCAACACGGAGTCGCTCGGTGCTGCGCTGCTGGTGGTGCTGGAATCGCTGGGCCCCGCGGAGCGGGTCGCCTTCGTCCTCCACGACATGTTCGCCGTTCCCTTCGACGAGCTCGCCACCATCGTGGAGCGCTCACCGGATGCGGCCCGCCAACTCGCCAGCCGCGCCCGGCGCCGGGTGCAGCGGTCGGCGCCGAGTGCCCACGTCGACCTTCCTCGACATCGCGCCGCCGTCGAGGCGTTTCTACGGGCGGCGCGGGCAGGGGACTTCGACGCGCTGATGCAGGTGCTCGACCCTGGCGTGGCGATGCGGGTTGACACCACTGCCCAGCGCATGGGCGCCTTGCGGCCGCGCCAGGGCGCCGCCGAGCTCGGGGCCACCTTCTCCGGAGGGGCGCAAGCCGCCCATCTCGCCATCATCGACGGGGTCGTCGGACTGGTCTGGGCGCCACGTGGAGACATCCGGGGCGTCACCGAATTCACGGTCGTCGACGGACGGATCACCACCGTCTATGTCACCGGTGAGCCTGAGCGCCTTCGCGCGCTGGACATCCTTCTCCTCCGCGAGAGCGACTGAAAGGTTGGGCCGAGAGCCCGTCACATTTCTCCCCCGAGTTTCGTCACTTGCGGTGACCCACCCTCAAAGGAGGAACGATGCAGTTCGGCCTTTTGATCTATCAGGGCACCACACCACTGCCCAACACGCCGGAATGGGCGACGCTCTCGGAGGATGAGCAGCGGGCCGTTTACGCCGATTACGCAGCAATCGGCCAGATGGACAACGTCACGCCGGGGCTTCCCCTGGGGCTGCCCGAGAAGGCAAAGACGGTGCGCGTCGACCATGGTGCCGCTCTTGTCACCGACGGCCCATACGTGGACGTCAAGGGTGCCATTGGCGGCTTCTTCGTGCTCGAAGCCGATCACATCGACGCTGCCATCGCCCTGGCCAGCCGGATCCCCGCGGCCCGGCACGGCGGCGGCATCGAGATCCGCCCGATCGAGACCTACTGGTAGCCCCATCCCAGCTGGGACGGCTACGACCCCGCCGGGTCGCTCGCCATCTGCCCCCCAAGCCGACCTGAACACACATATTGCGCCGATCGGGACCTTCAGCGTCGGGTGAGCAGTTGGTCGGCGGGGGCGTAGTCGTCGCGCAGGATGTCGGCGCTGGAGACGAATCGATCGAACGCGGCACCCTCGAGCACGATCCCATCCGCGCCCGTGACGCGGTCCAGCCCCAACGGCGCATTGCTGGCGACCAGCACATGGTTGCCTGAAAGGCCGTGGGGCGGCACGACGACCGCCACGTTGGCGAAGACTGCAGACAGGGTGGCCAGCTCGGCGCGCACAAGCCGGCGGGGTCCGCCATCGATGACGTTGAGGACGTACACGCCCTCCGGCCGCAAGACGCGGTCGACCTCGCGGATCATCTCCACGGTCGTCAGGTGCCAAGGGACCGACAGCCCACCGAAGGCGTCCCCCACGGCGAGGTTGTACCGATCCTCCGGCTCCTCAGTGATGTTGATCCTCGCGTCGCCGGTACGGACTTGCAGGTCAGGGCCCGTGCGCAGACCGAGCTCTCGCTTGGCGATGGCCACGACGTCGGGGTCGAGTTCGAGCACCGTGCTGACGGAGCCCGGGCGGGTGGCGGCAAGCCAGCGAGGGAACGTGAACCCACCACCACCGATGTGGAGGGCGTCGAGGTGGCGGGCGCCGAATGTGGCGTCGACCACGGCGGCGAAGAGGCGGGTGTAGCGGAACTCGAGGTAGGTGGGATCGGCCAGGTCGACGTAGCTGTGGTGCAAGCTGTCGAGCACAAGTGTGCGTCCGGATGGCCTGCCGGGATCGGCCACGACGTCGACGCAGTAGTAGCGGGTCTGCTGGGCGCAAGGTGATGGCACGGCTTGGGCGACGGCCGGAGCGAGGAGGAGCGCGACGAGAAGGCTGCGTGGGGGGCGCCGATGGAGCACGACCATCACCGCCAGACCGGCGGCGATGAGTGCGACGCCGATGGCGACGACGATCGGACGGGTCGGCCAGGCAGCGACGAAGACGAACCCCGTGGCGAACGTGCCGACCAGCGCGCCGGCGGTACCGGCGGCGGACAGGCCGCCGACAACGGTTCCCGTGCGAGCGGTGGAAGTGAGGCGAAGCTTGGCGGCCATGGGTGAGACCGCGCTGAGCAGGGCGGTGGGCAGCACAAAAGCGGTGACGGCGAGTGTGATGATGCCGCCCGGCCCGCCGCCGCTCGCGGCCACGACGGGGCCGAGGGCGGTGATGATCGGCAACGCGACGAGTGAAGCCACTCCGGCCCCGACCAGCAACGGGCCGAGCAGAGCGCGGGGGTCGAGTCGGTCGGCGGCCCAGCCTCCGGCGGCGCTGCCGACGGCGATACCAGCGAGCACGGTGCCGATGATCCCGGTGTAGGTCTCGAGCGACACGCCGACATAGGGGGCGACGAGCCGGCCGGCGAGGATCTCGAGGACCAGCACCAAGGCCGATGTGGAGAAAACAAGGGCGGGTGCCGCCCATCCGTGCCGCCACCGTCCGCTGTCCGCGTCGGTCGCATCCAAGGCTTGGTCATCCATGTGGTCGACATGATCGCGGCCACGGCAGCCCCATGCGACGCGCCAACTACCTGATCTGTTTTCGTCTCGGCGACGCGGGCCTTGATCCGCGGGGCCGGAAGAGCGTGCCCACCACCGTGCACTCTCGCCCGTCGGCTAGTGGCCTGACCACAAACGTGCGCCCCGTAGTCGAGCGGCGACAGGGCGAGGTGGCCAGCACCTCACGTTGTCTGGTCCGCTTCCGTTTACCAGGCATGAACAACTCAACTCCCCGGTCAGCCTCCCCGACGCCTTCGTCGCATGTAGAGAGCGTCGACACGGAACGGCTCGCTGCCATGCAACTCGCCAACGAGGCCCGAATCGGTTATCCGCAAGCGCTAATGCTGATCCGCTTGCACTCAGATTCGCCACCCAGTGAACACACGACAGAGCGGGGTCACCGCGAGCCGCGTATCTGGTCGTCAGCAGCTGAGAGAAGCTGAATGAGCCATGGTTCGATCTCACCAGCCTCGAGGTAGAGGCCCCAAAGGTCGTCAACCAGCACGTGGAGGCCAACCGCCCCAGACCGGAAGTCCTCCATTCCTCGTCAGCGTCCGTCGCCGCATCTCGCGCTGGTGCCGGTCCACCACGAGAACTGCTGCCGACTATCCGGCGACGGCACCGCAGCCAAGCTCTGGCTCGCTCCATCTCAACATATTCCGTTGTTGACATATGCCGGTATCGGTATATGATGCGGCCGTGGCTCGAACACCGACGACGGCAGATCCGTTCACTGCCGTCGCCGACGCGAGCCGGCGCCGCCTCCTCGACGCTTTGGGTGACGGAGAGGCGACGGTGAACGAGCTCGTTGACCGACTTGGCCTCAGCCAGCCGCAGGTGTCGAAGCACCTCGCAGTGCTGCGGGAAGTCGGCCTCGTGCTCGTCCGCATCGACGGACGTCACCGCTGGTACCGGGTCAATGGGCCAGCGCTGAAACCCGTGCACGACTGGGTGCGCACGTTCGAACGCACCTGGAACACCCGTCTCGACCGCCTCGACGACCTGCTCGCCGAGCTTCAGAACCAGGAGAACGACTCATGAGTACCAAGCACGCCGGCAACCGCCACGGTTCCGCCGTCATCACCACACCGTCTGACACCGAGATTCTCATCACCCGTGCCTTCGACGCCCCGGCAGCACTCGTCTTCAAGGCCTACACGACACCCGATCTGGTCAAGCGCTGGTGGGGCTTCGAGACCTCGGAATGGCTCGTCTGCGACATCGACCTTCGCGTCGGCGGTCGGTGGCGCTACGTCGTTCGCCACGGCGACATGGAGGTTGCCTTCCACGGGGACTATCGCGAGATCGACGCCCCTTACCGCCTGGTGAGCACGGAGGTGTTCGAGGGGGCACCGGTGCCGGACCCCGAGGCGGCCGGCACGCTCAACATCGTCACCCTCGAGGAGTCAGACGGCGTCACCACGCTGTCGGTGCTGGTCCAGGCACCCGACCAGTTCGTGCGCGATGCCATCATCGACTCTGGCATGGAGGGCGGCCTCCAGGTGTCGTACGACCGACTGGAAAATCTCGTCACTCAGTCGGTGTAGCTGCATCCACAAGCGACGGAGGGTCGGGTAAATCCGACCCTCACGTTGCACCAAACGGGTCGGCCCAATCCTCCGGGGGCACGATCTTCGCTCTGATTCCCGCGTGTTCGTCGAGCAAGTAGAGGAGATTGGCTCCATCCAGTAGTTCCAGCGGTTTGCCAGCAGCGAACTCGAACGACGCTTGACCATAACCAGAGGTCGTAACAAGGATGCCCTTTGAGGCGCCTTCGTTCTGCAGAGTGCCGAATAGATCACGAACCGCCGAGACACCGACGGTGCCTTTATAGCGCTTGGCTTGGATGATGACCTTGCCGCCGAAGATCGGGCGGTGATCAAACGCCACACAATCGACGCCGCCGTCACGTGAAGCCTGCGTCTGCTTGGTGTCCAGACCCATTTTCGTGAAGAGGTTTTGGATAAGCGACTCAAACTCCATGGGCTTTAATTCCATCAGGTTCGGTCGCTGATCCAGGTCCGAGATGATGTCCTCCTCATCGACGAAGCGCTTGTCAACCATAGACAGCTCCAGCACTGGGCGCACCGGGGCCAGCTCCGC
>JAXDQG010000089.1:0-7961 GCA_034667945.1 Acidimicrobiia bacterium
AGGCTGGAGATCAGCGCGACCGCCCAGCTTCCGTAGAGCAGGCGTTTGACGCCCCGCAACGCCGCCCCGGCTGGATACAGCCCGACGATGAACAGCCCTCCGCCGATCAGCAGCGCCAATGAGGTGAAGGCGGCGAAGCGGACGACCCCGAAGCCGACGCCGACCGCACGATCGGAGGACGCGGCCGCCCCGACCACCGGGCCAGCGGCGGGTTGCGTGCCCGGCGGCCCGATGGTGAAGGTGAACGTGGCGCCCACCGGGTGGCTGTCGGCGGAAACCACCCGCCACGACACCACGTAGGTGCCGTCGGTCAGCCTGGGCAGACCGACCCGCACGACCCGGTTGCCATCGCTGTGGCGGGGTGGGTCGGTCGGGACCACGCGGCGATTGCCATCGAGAACCTTCACCGATCCCAGTTGGGTCTCGACCGGCTCGCTGAAGTGCAGCACCACGGCATCCGGGGACTGTGTGACTACCGACCCGGCGGCCGGCTCGGACTGGTCGAGGATGGCATGCGCCGAGGCCGAGCCGGTCATGGCCGCCAGCAGACCCAGCGCGGTGAGCACCATGGCGAGCAACTTGGGCCAGCGCGCCCGCACGGGGGAACCGACCGAGGGCGAGGTCGTCCGCGCCATGCCACCCCGGCGCAGGGTGGGGGGACGCCTGAGGGCCTTCATGCCACCTAGCGTGCTGCTCAGAAGGTGGGAACGGCAACGCGCCCCCCCGGGGAAATGTTGTCGGCAGGTCCGAACGGAGCTGTGACGTTGGGCGGATGGGCGCCTCGCTGGCGCTCGGCCCCATCCGGCTGTGACGTTGGGGAGGCACTACCTTGATCGGCCGTGTGCGGCCGTTTCGTGTCCTCCTCGCCACCCGATGAGCTGGCGCGTTATTTCAGCGCGGCCCCGCCAGAGGAGCCGGCGAAGGGGAGCAACCCGCCCACCGCCAACTTCAACGTGGCCCCAACCACTGACATCTATGCGGTGTTCGAGGACGGCACGACACGCCGGCTGGAGGCCTTCCACTGGGGCCTGGTCCCGTTCTGGGCGAAGGATCTCTCGGTCGGCAACCGCATGATCAATGCCCGCTCCGAGACGCTGCTTTCGAGCAATGCCTACAAGCGACCCTTCGTCCGTCGGCGGTGCATCATCCCGGCCGATGGCTTCTTCGAATGGGCCGCAGTGCAGGGTCACAAGAAGAAGCAGCCCTATTTCATCCATCGGCGTGACGGCGAGCCGCTGGCGTTCGCCGGCCTGTGGGAAGTCTGGAAAGGTCCCAAGGACCAGGAGACCGACGACGAGGAGTCGGCGACCTACCTCCGGTCCTGCACCATCATCACCACGTCGGCCAACGACACCATGACACCGGTGCACAACCGGATGCCGGTGATCCTGCCGCCGTCGGGGTGGGCCCAGTGGCTCGATAGGGAGAACTCGGACACCGATGCGCTCGGCCGGCTCCTGGTGCCCGCGCCCAACGAGCTCCTGACCATGCATCCGGTGTCACTCGAGGTCAACAACGTGCGCAACGGCGGCGCGCACCTCATCGAACCGGTCGCCGCGGTCGACCCCGATGGCAAGGGGGCCCCGGCCGGTCCGTCGGCGGTCGGCTCTGCTGAGTGACCGTGGCCTTGACTCCCCGGCGTCGCGCCAGCCGGCGCCTCGACAACTTCGTCCTCCGCTGGCACGCGCGGCTCGACAGCGACTGGTCCGATCACAGCCTGCCCTGGATCATTGCCGGCGTCGCCTTCGTCCTGCTGAGCGCCTTGGCGCTTGCTCGCGAGCGCATGATCGAGAACGGCTTCGACCTCGCCGTGTACGCCCAAGCCGCCTGGCAGTTGGGCCATGGCGAAGGGTCGTTCCTCACCTCAGTCGGCCACAGCCTGCTCGACCTGCACGGCTCGTTCGCCTTCTTCCCGCTCGCGCTGCTGTCCCGCCTGCCGATCAGCCTGACCAAGCTGCTGCTGGTGGCTCAGGCTGCCGCACTGGCCTACGGCGTCCTGCCCCTGTGGCGCATCGCCCGGCGCACCGTGTCGCTACGCATCGGGGCCACGACCGCCCTGGTCGCCGCCTATCTGCTGCACCCCGCATTGCACAGCGTCAACCTGGCGGATTTCCATCCGGAGGCACTCGCCATTCCGGCGCTGCTGGCAATGGCGTATCGCGGTCTGTCGGGATCGACCATCCGCTACGCAGCCACCACGCTCCTCGTGTTGGCCATCGCGGCGGAGTACGCCCTGCTGGTGGCCGGCTTCGGCGTGCTGCTGGTGACGATCGGTCGGCGCCGGCTCGGGTTGGCGACCGCGTCGCTGGGCGCGCTGTGGATGCTGGGGGCGCTTCGCATCTCATGGCTTGGCGCCGGCGACGGTGAGTTCCTCTATCGCCGGGCCTTCGCGCCCTACGGGGACAACGCTGCACAGGTCATAGGTCACTGGCTGGCCCACCCGTTCGACACGCTCACGCGCCTCGGCGCCCATCGGAACCTCGAGCTGGCCATCTATCTGTTGCTGCCGCTGGCATTTCTGCCGCTGCTCGGGCTTCGCTACCTGGCGCCGGCGCTGCCCTGGTTGTTCCTGGTGGCAATGGCTGACGTCCCCGAGAACGTCCGCCGCACGTACCTGCTGGCCGGCGCGCTGCCGTTTCTCCTACTGGCAGCGGCCATCGGTCTGGGCAAGCTGGGACGGCCGACGCTGGAGCGCTTCTCGGTACATCCCGTGGTCGTCGCCGCGCTCGTGCTGGCCAGTCTGGTGTTCTTCGTCGACATGGCACCTTCGTCGCCTTACGCGGCGCCGTGGTCGTGGGGGTCCCGTGACCAGATCGACGAGGCGCGGGACGAAGCGCTCGAAACCGTTGATTCCAAAGACGTGGTCAGCGCCACCCAGCGTCTGCTGGTGCCTCTGGCCGAGCGCACAGGGCTGCACCTCTACCGGCAGGGCGAGCAGCCACCCGCCGACACCGATGTGGTGCTGGTGGATCCGTTCGATCTGCTGGATCTGGGTCAATCGCCAGCGGCTCCGCCACCGACGCCGACCGGCTTCGACAAGCTGTCGGAAGACCATGGCGTGTACGTCTTCCGGCGGAGCCGACCGTAGGACTTCACACATCCGCCTCGGAGTGTCCCTGGGCACGAAGGTGGTCGCGTAGGCGGTCGGCAGCGTCGTCGAGGACGGCCGGATCGGGCGAGCGGTCCGCTCGGGAAAAGTCGAAGTCGGCCATGGACCGAGTCGGTATGACGTGCAGATGGGTGTGGGGAACCTCGTAGCCGGCCACGATCAGCCCGATGCGTACCGGTTTGAACACCCGCATCTGGGCTCTGCCGATTTCTCGGGCGACCCGGTGGCAGTGATCCGCCGTGTCGTCATCGAGGTCGAGCCAGTGATCCACCTCGTCCCGTGGGATGACCAGGCAGTGGCCCGGCGCCAGAGGATTGATGTCGACCAGGCCAACGCAGGTCTGGTCCTTCCATACGAAGCGCCCCGGGATCTCGCCCGCGATGATCCTGGTGAAGATGCTCGGCATGGCGGGCGAGCGTAGCCAGTGACCCTGGGCCGGCTCCGACTCACAGCTCGGCGTCCACCGAATGCCGGGCCGGCTAGTCTTCCGGGCGCATGGACGACCTCGCCGGCCCGCCGAGTGCCGGTCGGCCGACGGCCACGGAACCCTTCGCCGGTCGCATCCTGACCGTGCCGAACCTGCTGTCACTGGCCCGGCTCAGCTGCATCCCGATCTTCGCCTACCTCCTGTTCGGACGGCACAACCGCGCCGCGGCCGCGTGGTTGTTGGCGGTGCTGGGCATGAGCGACTGGGTCGATGGCCACATCGCCCGGCGCTTCAACCAGGTGTCCGAGCTCGGCAAGGTGCTCGACCCGGTCGCCGACCGCCTGCTGCTGCTCGTCGGGGTGAGCTCCATCCTGATCGACCGCTCGGCTCCCCTGTGGTTCGGCGCCGCAGTCCTCATCCGGGAGGCCGCGGTCTCGAGCGGCGGGATCCTGCTGGCCGGCCTCGGGGCTCGACGAATCGACGTGACCGGGTGGGGCAAGGCCGGCACCTTCCTCATGATGTGGGCGTTTCCGCTCTGGCTGGCCGGTCGCTCGACGCTCTCGTACGCCCCCTTCGTGCACCGGGCAGCCTGGGGCTTTGCCCTACCGGGGTTGGTCATCAGCTATTACGCCGCGTGGCAGTACGTGCCTCGGGGCCGTGATGCGCTCCGCGCCGGTCGGGCCGCCCGCAGCTCGGGCGCTCAGCTCACGAGCCACTAGCTTCAGCCTCGATGAAAGCCGTCATCATGGCCGGCGGCGAAGGTTCCCGCCTGCGGCCGCTCACGTCCAACCTGCCCAAACCCATGATCCCGTTGGTCAACCGACCGATGATGGAGCACGTCGTCACCCTCCTCCGCCGGCACGGGTTCGACGAGGTCGTCGTCACGGTGGCCTATCTGGCCAATGCCATCCGCACGTACTTCGGCGACGGCTCCGAGTTCGGCGTGAAGATGGTCTATGCCACCGAGCAGACGCCCCTTGGCACGGCCGGCAGCGTGCGCAACGCCATGGACGTCCTGGACGAACGCTTCCTGGTCATCTCGGGCGACGTGCTGACCGACATCGACCTGTCAGCCATCGTTCAGTTCCACGAGAAGAAGGCCGCCCTGGCGACCATCGGGCTCATCCGGGTCGAGAACCCGCTCGAGTTCGGCATCGTCATCACCGACGAGGACGGTGCCATCGAGCGGTTCCTCGAGAAGCCCACCTGGGGCCAAGTGTTCTCCGACACCATCAACACCGGCATCTTCGTGCTGGAGCCGGAGATCTTCGACCACATCCCCGGCGGGCGGGCCGTCGATTTCTCGGGGGAGGTCTTCCCCGCGCTGCTCGAGAAGGGCCTGCCCCTCTACGGCGCCGTGGCCACCGGTTACTGGGAAGACGTGGGCACGCTCGAGGCGTATGCCCGGGCGCACAAGGACATCCTCGACGGCCGGGTCAAGGTCGACGTGCCCGGCTTCCAGCTGGCCAACGGCCTCTGGTTGGGCGAGGGCGCCCAGCTCGACCCGGAGGCCACGGTCGAGGGCCCGGCGCTCATCGGTGACAACTGCCGCATCATGGCCGGGGCCCGTCTGGGCCAGTACGCGGTGCTGGGCGACAACGTGCGCGTCCGGCGCGACGCCAACCTCGAGCGGGTCGTGGTGCACGACAACGCCTACATCGGCGAGAGCTGTCGCCTGCGGGGCACGATCGTCGGGCGGGCCTGTGACCTGCGTCGGGGCGTGCGCTGCGACGAAGGGTCCGTGCTCGGCGACGAGTGCTTCGTGGCCGAGGATGCCTTCATCGGCCCGGAGGTGAAGGTCTACCCCTTCAAGACCGTCGAGGCCGGCGCGGTCATCAACTCCTCGATCGTGTGGGAGTCGAAGGGTGCCCGCACGCTCTTCGGCCGTGACGGCGTGTCGGGGCTGGCCAACGTGGACGTCACGCCCGAGCTGGCCGTGCGCCTGGCCATGGCCTACGCCTCCACCCTTCGTGCCGACACCACGGTGGTGACCTCCCGGGACTCGTCCCGCTCGGCCCGCATGCTGAAACGGGCCATCATGGCCGGCCTCAACTCGGGCGGGGTCAATGTGATCGACCTCGAGGTGGCCTCGGTACCGGTCACCCGTTTCGTCGTGCGCCAGGGAACAGCGGCCGGCGGGATCACCGTGCGCATCAAGGACGGCGACTCGCAGTCGGTGCAGGTCCGCTTCTTCGACGACAACGGGGCCGACATCTCCGAGGACGCGCAGCGCAAGATCGAGCGGCTGTTCCACCGCGAAGACTTCCGCCGCGCGTTGCCCAGCGACATCGGCGACATCGACTTCCCGCCGCGGGCAATGGAGCAGTACGCCACTGCCCTCCAGGCCACCGTCGACCTGGCGTCGATCGTCTCGGCCCGCTTCAAGGTCGTCATCGACTACAGCTACGGCACAGCTTCGCTGGTCATGCCGAACGTCCTGGCCAAGCTGGGTGCCGACGTGTTGGCGGTGAACCCATACACCTCGACGCTGGGGGTGATGGCCTACGACGCCGCCCAGCACGCGGCCCAGGTGAGCCTGTGGGTTCGCTCGTCGGGGGCGCATCTCGGTGCCGTGATCGACCCCGACGGCGAACACGTCACGTTCATCGACGACGAGGGCCGGGTGCTGGCGGACACGCAGGCCCTGCTCGCCTTTGTGCTCCTCGTCTCAGACCGCCTGCTCGGCGACTGCATCGCCCTGCCGGTCGGGGTCAGCTCGGCGGCCGAGCAACTGGCCCGCGAGCGCGGCGTCCGGGTCGAGTACACCAAGATGTCCACGCCGGCGCTGAACGACGCCGCCATCGAACCGGGGGTGGGCTTCGCCGCCTCGCTCGACGGCGGCTTCATCGTGCCGGGCTTTCTCCCCGCGTTCGACGGCGCGGCTGCACTGGTGAAGCTGCTCGACCTGCTGGCCCACCACGACGTGCGCCTTTCGACCATCGTCGATCGCCTGCCTCGTGTGCACCTGGTCCACGAGACCGTTGTGACCCCGTGGGACCAGAAAGGTGCCGTCATGCGCAACCTGGTCGAACACGCTTCCCGGCCGACCGTGTTGGTCGACGGCGTCAAGGTTCTGCACGACGACGGCTGGGTCTTGGCGCTGCCCGATCCGGAAGAGGCCGTCACCCACGTGTACACAGAGGCATCCACCGAGACGGAGGCGCGACGGCTGGCCCGCGAGTACGTGCTGCGAATACGGCAGTTGGTCCGATAGCGTCACGTCCCTAGCGGGACCGGGGCCCCCCGTCGCAGGCCGACCCGGGACAAGGAGACCGAATGAACATCCCCGACGAGCTGCGGTATTCGACCGACCACGAGTGGGTCCGGCTCGAGGACGGCAGAGTACGGGTCGGGATAACCGACTACGCGCAGGACGCGCTGGGCGACGTGGTGTTTGTCGACCTGCCACAGGTGGGCATCGCGGTCGTCGCCGGGGATTCGTTCAGTGAGGTCGAGTCGACGAAGTCGGTTTCAGAGATCTACGCCCCGGTGGGGGGCACGATCATCGAGGTGAACGGCGACCTGGCGGATTTCCCACAGAGGTTGAACGAAGATCCCTACGGCGAGGGATGGATTTGCATCATCGAACCCTCCGACGTTGCCGAGTTCGATGATCTGCTCGACGGGCCCGCCTACCAGGCCCACATCAACGGCTGACCGCGGCGGAGGTTTGCGTGGCCGAAATCCTCTGTCCCCGGTGTGGGCATCGCAATCCCTTGGGGTCCAATTTCTGTTCCTCGTGCGGCTTCGCGCTGAACCAGCACCCGGAGGACACGGCCACCATCACCTTCGCCCAAGATGTTCCGCTCGACGGCGTGTCGGCCGTCGAGGTGGGAGAGGGTGACGTCGACCTCGACCATCCCGGTCTGCTCGTGGTTACCCGGGGTCCTAACGTCGGCTCCCGCATCGCCCTGTCCGATGCCGTGACCACGGTCGGCCGTCACCCCGAGAGCGACCTGTTCCTCGACGACATCACGGTCTCGAGGCGGCATGCCGAGATCACGTACAGCGCCGGGCGTTACCAGATCCGCGACGTGGGGTCCCTCAATGGTACCTACGTGAACCGCCAGCGGGTCGACGACGTCTGGCTCGAGCCTGGGGACGAAGTGCAGATCGGCAAGTTCAAGCTGGTCTTCATGGCACGAGCTCCTGAGGAAGGCCCATCATGAGCGAGCGCCCGCATCTTTCGATCGGTGAGGTGCTGTCGCTCCTGCAGGACGAGTTCCCCGATATCACGATCTCGAAGATCCGCTTCCTCGAGAGCCAGGGTTTGCTCGACCCCGAGCGCACGCCATCCGGCTATCGAAAGTTCTACGAGCAGGATCTGGATCGCTTGCGCTGGATCCTCACTCAGCAGCGAGACCACTTCTTGCCGTTGAAGATCATCAAGGACCGTCTCGACAGCGGTTTTCAGCCCGAGCCACT
>JAXDQG010000090.1:0-3231 GCA_034667945.1 Acidimicrobiia bacterium
GCACGTCTCCGACCCGGTCGGTGAGTGCGCCCGGGGTTTCGTCGCCGGCGAAACCCACAGGCGGCAAACTCGATGTCAGGCGGTCTTTTTTGTCGGCGGATGGATGGTCGGCGTGGCCAGGGCCCGCGCCCCCGGCTAGCCTTTGCCCCACCTGGCGCGGCGCAAGCGGTACTGCCGTCGGATCGCCTTCAGCCCGTCGACCACCAGCGGCGGGGCCAACTTCCGTCCGACCGCAACCACCCGCGAATCCACCTCGCGTTCGCTGAACAACACCCCCTTGCGGCTGTGCGGCGCGTCGGCGGCATCCGGACTGGTGAAGTAGTACGCCGAGAAGCACAGCCGGCTCTGCCCCTCCGGCGCCGTCACCGGCTTGGGATGGCCGTGGTGCGCATCGGGGGTCGAGAACACCACCATGCGGTTCATCCGAGGCACGACCTCGACCACCGGGCCGCTGTCCATCGACGACCAAAGTTCGAGTTGGCCACCCCACGACGCTTCCCAGTCTTCGTTGAGGTAGACGAGCACGTTGACCCGGCGCACCAGGAAGAGCTTGGGGTTTCGGGCGAAGTCGACATGAACGTTCAGAAACCCGGCCCGCTCGACCTGGAAATAGCCTGCAGCAGTCAGGTGTGGATCGGGAACCAGCGCATCGATCCCGGTCAAGCGTTCCAAGAAGCGGACAAACTCCGAGCTGTTGAGCTCGTCGCACAACTGGCGTGCAGAAGGTCCAAAGTGCTCGGGCTGGTCGAAGACGTGCTTCCACTCATAGGACGTATCCCACGTGGTCCAGCCGTGCTGCGAGCGGGAGGGCATCTCGGACGCCACCCGCCGAAGACCGTCCAGCGCAAACAGGCCATCGATGACCACGTGGGGAAACGGCTCAGCCTCGGCGTATGAACTGGACCGCTCGTCGGCCAACCGGAGCAGCTCGTCGACGGGGGGCATCATCCGCGACCTCGTCCGGGTTGTCTGCTGCGTCATGACTGAATACGCTCCTCCGCCTACCGCGGCCGTCGCCGCCCCGCACCCGCATACGAGACAAACACCTGCTTGGCAACTCAAAGTGCAGGTTAAACCCAGTTTACCTGGCGATCCCAGCCGTCCTCGCAGGACCGTCGATCCGCGGCCGTAGCGATACGGGCGTAGACGCTCCGTGGTTGCTGTCCTCCGCTGAGTGCTTATCCAGGCTGCCTCTCGAGCTCCCGGCGGACCATGCCAGAGAGCGCATCGCCGGACCGCAGACGCCAGTAATGGATCGGTGGCCTATTGGGGCCGGCAGTGCACCGGGAAGCTCACCGAGTTGGCGATGAAACACATGCGGTGCGCCTCTTCGTGCAGTGCGTCCGCCTGCAGGCGATGGCTGGGATCGGCCAGGGCCACCTTGGGGCGGAGCGTGACCTCGGTGAACCGGCCGGACCCGTCGGGCTGCTCGACCATCGTTCCTTCCGGGGCGTCCTCGTAGGCGGTGACCACGACGCCGGCCGAGGAGCAAAGGTGCAGGTACCACAGCATGTGGCAGGTGCTCAGCGAGGCGACGAGGAGCTGTTCGGGGTTGTAGCGGCTGGCGTCGCCCCGGAACGTCGGATCGGACGAGCCCGGTAGAGGCGGCGCCGAGCCGGCCACGATCTCATGGTCGCGGCGATAGCTGCGGTAGCTGTCGGTGCCCGTCCCGTCGTTGCCGGTCCAGGTGACCGTGGCCTGGTAGCGGTGCTCCTTGTTCGCCGCACCGCCAGGCATTCGTCTTCCGCTTGCCGCCGTCATGTCAGAGCGACGATCCGTCGGGCGACAGGTAATCGCGTGAGATGTGGCCGTCGTCCTGCAACGCCTGCCATTCGTCGTCGCTGATGCTCAGGAGTCCCCGGTAGACGGCTTCGTTGTCTCCGCCGAGGACCGGAATGGATCCCCAGTGCAGGGGCGGTCCGTCCCAGTGCCAGGCATGGGCGGGGTACTCGTGGTTGCCCAGCTCTTGGGAGCCGTTGGGTCGGAACATGCCGCGAGCCCGGAGGTGAGGATCGTTCAGCGACTCGACCTCGTGGAGAACCGGGCCAGCCGGGATGCCGGCTTCCTGGCAGGCGATGAATGCCTCGCTGGCGGTGCGGTCCTTGGTCCACGCAACAATGCGGGTGTCGAGGTCGTCGTGGCGCGCTCCGCGCTCGGATTGATCGAGCCCGGCCAGCTCAGGAGCGCCAATGAGCTGGCACAACGCCTGCCACTGGTCATCGGAGCCCACGGAGATGGCGACCCACTGGTCGATGCCCCCGCCGGCCGGATACACGCCCTGCGGCGCCCGGGTCCGGTGGCGGTTGCCGAGGCGTTCGGCCCGGTCACCGTTCCACGTTGCATCGATCAGGTACTCGCCGATGTGGTTCAGCATGTTCTCGGACTGGGACAGCTCGACCAGCTCCCCGTCGCCGGTGGCCTCGCGACGTCGGAGGGCGGCCAGGACGGCGAATGCCCCGGCGGAGCCGGATGCGGCGTCCATGTGGAAGACGGTCTCGTTCTCGGTGAGATCCAGATCGGGGTAGCCCCGGAGCGCGGTGAGACCGCACAAGCCCTCGAAGTTGACGCCGAAGCCCAGGTAGTTGCGATAAGGGCCCGCCAATCCGACCGAGGGCATGCGGACGACGACGAGCCGGGGATTGCGTTCGTGAAGGATGGGCCAGTCGATGTCCAGCTTGGTGAGGAGATCGACCGAGTTGTTCTCGACCAGGACGTCTGCCGTGTCCACCAGCCTGAGGAACATCTCGCGACCCAACGGCTTGCGCATGTCGAGGGTGATGGACCTCTTGCCCCGGGCGTGGGCCGTGAACAGGGCGACCCGGTTCCAGGGGCGATCTCCCGGCTCGCCGTCGGGGTAACCGCCGAAGATGCCGCCCACCCGATCGGTCAATACCCGAGGTGGCCGGGGGAGCACGCCGCGGGTCGCTGCTGGGAAGATCCACGGATTGTCGATGCGGATGACGTCGGCACCCAGGTCGGCCAGGAACATCGTGACGTACGGTCCGGCCCAGACGACCGTGAGGTCGAGGACGCGAAGACCTTCGAGCGGCAGCCGCGTCTCATTCACCTCGACGGCCGATGCGTGCGCCCCCGTGGTGCCGGTGCTGCCGGTGGTGCCTATTGGGCCATCGGCGGCGTGCCGGCTGGCCAGCTCCTTCGTCACCTCCTCGGTGTGCTCCCCCAGTCGTGGTGCAGGCCGCCTGAGCTGCCAGCCGTCCGCCATCCGGATCG
>JAXDQG010000091.1:0-2612 GCA_034667945.1 Acidimicrobiia bacterium
GTCCGGCGGGCTGGGATCCGCGCGGTGCTGGTCGATCTGCTCGGCGAAGTAGTCCCGCACCTCCCGGGCCGCCACGCTCAGGACATCGGGATCAGTCGCACCGGTCTTCAGGATGCGGACCACCCAGTCGGTGAACTTCTCCTCCTCTTCGACCGGCACGCCGATCAACCCGCAGATCACCCGGACCGGCAGATGCTGGGCGTAATCGACGGCGGCATCGGCGCGGTTCCCGCCGCGGTCGACGATGGCCGCGATGAGGTCGCGCGCGATGTCCTGGGTTATCGGCACGAGCCGCTCGACGACCTTCGGTGCGAACGCCGGGAGCAGAAGCCTCCGCATCGGCCCGTGCTCGGGCGGGTCCAGCGTGACCGGAGGTCCGATGAACAACGGCCCGTCGCCGGGCTTCGGGCCCGTGACGCTGACCGTGATCGAGGAGAACCGCTCGCTGTCGCGGGCTACTGCCTCGATGTCGCTGTAGCGGGTCGGCAGCCATTGTCCGCCCCAGTTCTCGGAGTGCGCTACCGGGCAGGCGCCTCGCAGATGGGCGAACGTCGGGTACGGGTCGCGCACGAAGTCCGGAGCAAAGATGTCGAAGTCAATGCTTTCGACGTCAGTGCTTTCGACGTCAGTGCTTTCGCCCGCCTCCGGCTGGTCCGCGGCGTTCAACGGGTCGACTGCTTTCATCTCCACCCCCGAGTCGTTGGAGCGATGGTAGCCCTAGAGCGTCGGCCTCCGACGGCCTACTTCCTTTGCGGGAGACTGCTTCGGCTCGAATCGGGCCTTGTGTCCTGCCGCTTTGGCGAGAACATGCTCAGGTGAGAAACGTTTTGGTCATGGCGCGGCTCTGGCGCTGGCTGTGGCGACCCGCCACACCCGCGCACGCCTCCACCGAGAGCTGGACCTGCCCGAGGTGCGGTCGGGAGGTCGTCGTCCAATCGACGACCACGGCCTTCCGGCTCGTGGGGCTCTGGGCTCCGCCGGGGCAGTTCGAATTGCAACGGCTCTGCGAGCGACAACACGGGCGGCACCGCCCAACTGATTGAGCGCAAGTGGTACGCATCGAGGGGGAAAAGGCGACGGCCGTGACTCCTTTACAAGAAGTAAAGGCCGGGTCTATTAATTGAACGTTCAACCAGACATGACCCGCCTCGATCGGCGGATCACGCGGGCTTTGTGGATGGCAGCTCCAGCACGGCGGCGGACGCACGTTCGCTCGCTCAAAAACGGCTCCGACATTCCGGTGAATTCGCCGCCAACTTGACGACTGAGTCAAGTTTTTCTGCTACCCTTCTCCTGTTCCTGAGTCTGGGGAGGTAGTTGCGATATGACGAGCTACGACGTCCATATCAAGGGCGGCACGATCGTCGATGGGACCAGGGTGCCGCGCTACAAGGGCGACATCTGGATCAAGGACGGCAAGATCG
This sequence comes from Acidimicrobiia bacterium, assembly GCA_034667945.1. GTDB lineage: Bacteria > Actinomycetota > Acidimicrobiia > Acidimicrobiales > CAIXPF01 > JAXDQG01. The sequence goes on from JAXDQG010000091.1 coordinate 1,425, forward strand.
CCAAGATGGGCGGTCGGGCTGACGCAGTGTCGGATCGGGTCATCGATGCGACCGGCTGCATCGTCGCCCCGGGCGCCATTGACCTCCACACCCACTATGACGCCCAGGTCCGCTGGGATCCGTGGTGCACGATCTCAGGTTGGCACGGCGTGACCTCGGTGGTGTTGGGCAACTGCGGGTTCGGTTTCGCCCCCTGCAAGCCCGACTTCCGCGAGCGGTCGATGTTGACCATGGTCCGCACCGAGGCCATTCCGATGGAGGCCATGCGCCAGGGCATGCTGCCGAAGTGGGACTGGGAGACCATCCCTGAGTACCTCGACAGCCTCGAGCGCGAGAAGCTCGGCGTCAACGTGGTGCAGTACATGCCGACGGCCTCGCTGATGATCTACGTCATGGGGCTCGACGCGGCCAAGACCCGGCCGGCGACCTCGGTGGAGCGCAAGGAGATGCAGCGGTTGCTGCACGAGGGCATGGACGCCGGCCTGTGCGGCTTCTCGATCCAGCGTCTCGGCCCGAACTCCACCCAGGCCGACTACGACGGCACCCCGATGGTCACCGACACCATGTGCGACGACGACATCTTCGCCCTGGCGGAGGTGCTCCGCGAGCGTGACGAAGGCTTCATTCAGCTCACCCAGGCCACGAGCGCCAACCCGAACGACCCCGAGGACCTCGACTTCAAGCTCCGGCTGGCCGAGGTGGCGCAGCGGCCCATCCTCGACAACGTCGTGCCGGTGAGCCAGAAGAACCCGCGCACTCACGGCGACCGGCTCGACTGGCTGGCCAAGGCACAGTCTGCCGGGCTTCGGATCTTCGGTCAGGGGGCGACGATCCGCACCGGGTTCACGTTCTCCCTCGACAACTGGAACCTGTACGACTCCAGCCCGGCGTGGCGCGAAGCGACCACCGGCACGCTCGAGGACAAGATCCGCAAGATGAAGGATCCTGCCATCCGCGAGGCCATCAAGCGCGAGACCGACACGGCGAACACGCTGTTCACGCAGACCCAGATCGCCGTCGGCGGTCCGGCCCACAAGCTGGTCGTGCAGCACATCGCCGGCCGTCCGGACCTGTGCGACAAGTACGAGGGCAAGAGCCTCCGCCAGATCGCCGAGGAAGAGGGCAAGCATTACCTCGACGTGATGCTCGACATCTCGCTCGAGACAGACCTCAAGACCGAGTTCCTCG
>JAXDQG010000092.1:0-4970 GCA_034667945.1 Acidimicrobiia bacterium
TGCACGTGCTGGCCACCGCGCTCTTCGACAAGCCGGCCTTCCGCAACGTCATCTGCCACGGCACGGTCCTCGACGAGACCGGCCGCAAGCTGTCCAAGCGCCTCCGCAACTATCCCGACCCAGTCGAGGTGTTCGAGACCATCGGGTCGGACGCGCTGCGTTGGTTCCTCATGGCCTCGCCGATCCTTCGGGGTGGCGATCTGCGTATCGACCGTGAGGGCAGCGGCATCCAAGACGCCGTCCGGCTGGTGCTCAATCCGCTCTGGAACACCTGGCACTTCTTCGCGCTGTACGCCAACGTCGACCACCACCAGGCGCGTTGGCGGACCGACTCGCCCGCGCTGCTCGACCGCTACGTGCTGGCCAAGACCCGTCAGCTGGTCGAGGACGTGGAGGGCGCGCTCGACAGCTACGAGGTGGCCGAGGCCTGCTCGCACATCTCGTCCTTCCTCGACGCGCTCACCAACTGGTACGTGCGCCGGTCGCGCGACCGCTTCTGGGGTGGCGAGATCGACCGCGATGCCTATGACACCCTCTACACGGTGCTGCACACGGTCACCCGTGTCGCTGCGCCGCTGCTGCCGTACGTCGCCGAGGAGATCTATCAGGGTCTGACCGGCGAGCGGTCGGTCCATCTGGCGGACTGGCCCGATGCCGCCGCCCTGCCGGCCGATGCCGACCTGGTGGCCGGGATGGACAAGGTTCGTGAGGTCTGCTCGGCCGCGCTGTCGCTACGCGAGGCCCATGGCCTACGGGTGCGTCTTCCACTCGCCCGGCTCATTGTGGCTGGTCGGGCCGCCGAGGCCGTGCGGCCCTTCATCCCGCTCATCGTGGACGAGCTGAACGTCAAGCAGGTCGACCTGTCCGACGACGTCGCACGGGTCGCCTCGTTCGTGCTGCGGCCGAACGGCAAGGTGCTCGGCCCGAAGCTCGGCTCCGACGTCCAGAAGGTGATGAAGGCCGCTCGCGAAGGCTCGTGGTCGCTGGAGGGCGACGGCACCGTGTCGGTCGCCGGGCAGGCGCTGCAGCCGGGCGAGTTCGAGCTGGCGCTCGAGGCGCGGGAGGGTCAGGCCACCGCCGCGCTACGGGGTAGCGACACCGTCGTGAACCTCGACACCACGGTGACGCCCGAGCTGCGCGACGAGGGAACCGCTCGTGACCTGATCCGACTGGTGCAGAACGCCCGTCGCGACTCCGGGCTGCAGGTGACCGACCGCATCCGGCTCGACCTGCACCTGCCGGACGAGGCCATCGCCGGGGCCATCCGCCGGCACGAGGCCGCCGTCGCCGACGCCGTGCTGGCGACGGCGCTCCGCTATGTCGAAGATCCGCAGCCGCACGTGGCCAAGCTCGAAGGGGTGCCCATGAGCTTCGCGGTCGAGCGGCGCTGAGCGCGATTCGCTCGCTTCGATAACCCAGGCGGCCCGACACTCGCCGTGTGACACTTTGCAGGTGACCGATCAACGCGAGCGCATCCTCGATCAGTTCACGCGTCAGGCGGCGCCGTTCGCCAGCGCACCTTCCATCCGTGACGAGAACGCGCTCCAGCTGGTCGTGGCCGAGACCGGTGCCGGTGCCGACGACCGCGTCCTCGACGTGGCCTGCGGACCGGGCCTGCTGGCGTGCGCATTCGCCCGGGTCGCGCGGGACGTGGTCGGGATCGACCTGGTCCCAGCCATGTTGGACCAGGCCCGCTCGCACCAGGCCGCCCTGGGGCTGGGGAACGTCACCTGGCGGCTCGGTGACGTCGAGCCGCTGCCCTTCGAGGATGCCTTCTTCGACGTCGTGACCTGCCGTTACGCGGTACACCACTTCGCCAACCCCACTGCGGTGGTGCGGGAGATGGCCCGGGTGTGCCGGCCTGGTGGACGGGTGACCGTGGTCGACGTGGCCGCCTCACCCGATCCAGCCAAGGCCCGGGCGTTCAATCAGATGGAGGTTTGGCGCGACCCGTCGCACGTGCGGGCGCTCCCGGAAACCGAGCTGCTGGAGCTCTTCGCGGCGGCCGAACTGCCCCCATCTCGTCGAGCGGCGTACCTGCTGGAGACCGAGCTCGAGGCGGTGCTGGGCCGCTCGTTCCCGGACCCGGGCGACGCGGAGCGGGTCCGCGAAGCGGTGACCGCCACCGTCGCTGACGATCGGCTGGGGGTGCCGGCTCGACGGGACGGAGAACACGTCATCTTCGGCTATCCGGTGGTGGTGCTCTCCGCCGTGAAGAAAGGCGGATAGTTCCAGGGCCGTCACCGGAGTAGCAGCCTGAGTTGCCAGGCAGCCTGAGTTGCCAGGCAGCCGGAGCGCCCTGTTGCCTCGGGACCCGCGAACCGTCCAGTTAGCCTCGACGGCAGGCACCGTATCCCCCCTCCGCATCCGGGGCCGCCGGGTGCACTGACTGGTGCCGGGAAGGACCGAGGCATCATGGCCGAGTCCCGTTCCGCCAACAGCGGCGACACCGTCCGCGTGCACTACACCGGCTCACTCGACAACGGTGAGGTGTTCGACAGCTCCAACGGCCGCGAGCCGCTGCAGTTCCAGGTCGGCTCTGGTGAGGTGATCTCCGGGTTCGACGACGCCGTGCGCGGCCTGCAGCCCGGCGAGCACCGCCAGGTGCGCATCGAGCCCGAGAGCGCCTACGGCGAGCGTCGTGACGACCTCGTGGTGCAGGTACCCGCCGAGCACGCGCCCGACGATCTCCACGTCGGCGATGTGGTGCAGGTGGGCGATACGCGGGCCACGGTGGTCGCCGTCGACCCCTCTGGCGTGGTCATCGACGCCAACCACCCATTGGCCGGACAGGCGCTGAACTTCGACGTCCAGGTGGTCGATGTCGATGGCGGCGACCGCGAACGAGCGAGCCGCGACGGCCAACGCTGAGTCCGACGCGCCTCAGCCGGTCAGCGCGGCCGCTGGCCGGCGGGCGGTACCAGCTCCGGCCGGCCGGACCATTCCCAGGCCAGACCGGTGCGCGACACCCCGAGAAGCAGACCGTGCAGCTCGCGGGGATAGATCCAACAGCCGTCACCTTCATGCGCGGGATCGTTCCCCCGCGGGGTGAAGCGTGCGCCGGCGGCCCGTAACCGGGCCAGCACGGCCTGCAGGTCGTCGGTCTCGGCGTAGGCCATGTACAGCGAGTCACCGTGGTGGCCCACGAAGCGGCCCATCGGGAAGGCGGGGTCGAGCGCCTGGCTGAGCTCGATGCGGTCGATGCGCCTGGGCGGATCGAACAAGGTGAGCGTGCCCTCGTAGCCGAAACGCGAGCTGCTGATCGGCTGGAAGTGGGTCGGATCGAGCCCGAAAAGGCCCGCGTAGACCGACGCCACCAACCGCCAGTCGGTGCGCAAAGTATTGGTGGTCTCGTAGAGGAACGAGATGGGGCCGACCCGGGAACGCTCCGTCGCGGGTGAGACCACGACCGGCAGGCCGAAGGTGGCCGGTGGACCGACGTGCAGTTGGTCGCCGTCCCGCTGATAGGCCACGCCCAACCCGTCGAGCCGGTGCGCCAGGCGGGCGACGTCAGACGTGCTGTACCCGGCGGTCATCAGCCCCTCACCGCGGCGGGCGACGAACTCGGCGGTGTAGCCCGCCCCGTCCGGCTCGCACAGCTCGACCTCGCTCTCGCCCAGGGCGACGATCGTCCGCATGGCCTTCAGCAGGGGACTAGGAGCCTCCCGCACGACCTCGGTGCCCAAGAGCTCGGCGAAGCGGGCCGCTGCCGTACGCCGGTCGATGACCGCCAGCTGGACGCGGTCACAACGTTCCAACATGTCTGCACCCTATTGGATCGCCGTGCAATGAGCTGGCCCTTGCTGCTCCGGTGTACACCGTTCACGGGCAGTCGCGTGCCGCCGGGTCGGCAGCTAGTGTCCGGCCATGAAGACCGAGGAAACGCGCCAGCTCATCGAGCAGTACTACGCCACGTTGCCGACCGGCGATCGCTCCAAGCTGGGGGAGATGTTCACCGAGGACATCGAGTGGCTCCCGCCCGAGAGCGCGCCATTGGGGCCGTTCCGGGGACGGGAGGCCGTGGCCGCCGAGTTGGGCGGTGATACGCCCAAGAAGATCTTCAGCATGCGCACGTTCCGCGTGACCGTTCACAAGACGGTGGTCGACGGCGACACGGCCGTCGTGCAGCAGGCGATCTCGGCCCAGACCAGGGACGGCAAGCAGTACGACAACGAGTACTGCTGGGTGTACACCTGCCGGGACGGCAAGATCGCCCGCATTGTCGAGTACGCGGACACCCGCAAGGCGGCCGGGATCATGGGCTGGGACTGAGCGGCGCCGCTAGAGCTCAGCCGCGTCGACGATGTTGTAGGCGTAGCCCTGCTCGGCCAGGAACCGCTGTCGATTGGCGGCGAAGTCCTGGTCGTTCGTGTCCCTCGACACCACCGCGTAGAAGTGCGCCTGGCGCCCGTCGGCCTTGGGGCGCAGCACCCGGCCGAGGCGCTGCGCTTCTTCCTGCCGGCTGCCGAAGGTGCCCGAGACCTGGATGGCCACGGTCGCCTCCGGCAGGTCGATCGAGAAGTTGGCCACCTTGGACACCACCAGCGTGGCGACCTCGCCCGCACGGAAGGCCTGGTACAGGCGCTCGCGCTCGCGGTTGGGGGTCTTGCCGGTGACCAGGGGCGCGTCGAGGCGGCCGGCCAGCGTCTCGAGCTGGTCGATGAACTGGCCGATCACCAGGCTCGGCTCGCCGGCGTGGCGGGCCAACAGCGCTTCGACGACCGCCAGCTTTGAACCGGCGGCGGCACCCACCCGGTAGCGCTCCTCGGGTTCGGCCAACGCGTAGGCCATCCGCTCCTCGTCAGTGAGGGTGACCCGAACCTCGGTGCAGGTGGCTGGGGCGATCCATCCCTGGGCTTCGATGTCGCGCCAGGGCGCGTCGTAGCGCTTCGGCCCGATGAGGGAGAACACGTCGCCTTCCCGCCCGTCCTCGCGCACCAGGGTGGCGGTCAGACCGAGCCGGCGGCGGG
>JAXDQG010000093.1:0-2737 GCA_034667945.1 Acidimicrobiia bacterium
GGCGCTCATCGGCCCGGCTCCCGCGGGAGCTGCCGGCTCGGCGTCGCGACGGGCTTGGGCCACCAGCTGTTCTCCCACTGGTCCTCGAAGAGCGGCCACAGCTGCGGCGCAACCTCCTTGGCGAACCGCTCGGTGTTGTGGAGGGCCAGGTCCCGGTTCATGTTGCCGAACTGCAGCAGCAGCATCAGGTTGCCCACGTTGAGATCGACCGCCAGCTCTCGCAGCTGCTCGGCCACCTCGTCGGGCGACCCGATGATGACGTAGCCCCGCTCGACGATCTCCTCCATCGACTGGCGGTGCGAGGTGCCGGCCTGGGCGCTGTCCTTGGCCTGGGCCGCCTCTTTGGCCTTCTGGCTCCGCTCGGCCGCCTCACGGGCGGCCCGTTCGACCATCGACTGGGTGCGCAGCCGGGTGTTCAGCTCGGACTGGTAGCCCGGCGCCACGGCCCAGCGGGCGTCGAGGTGCAGGCACACGTTGTAGAAGTACTCGGCCGGCTCCCGGTAGAGCTCCATGGCCTGCTCGCGGCTGTCAGCGACGCCCACGAACTGGAGAAACCCGGCCCGGAAGGGGTTCTCGTCCTTTTGCAGCTCGGCCATGCGGGCCCAGTATCCCTTCATCGTGGCCCGGGCCGCCTTGTAGCCGAAGTACGAGAGGTACGAGTAGAGGTAGTCGCGCTCGGCGCACCAGGCCCAGGTCTCCACCGACGACCCACCCGGGATCCAGATCGGCGGATGCGGGTCCTGCAGGGGCTGCTGCCAGACGTTGACGTTGGCCAGCTGGTAGTGGCGGCCGTGCCAGTCGAACGGCTCGTCCGCCGTCCAGGCCTTCACGATGAGGTCGTGGGCCTCGTGGTAGCGCTCACGCAGCATGGAGGGGTTCTGGCTGTAGCAGTACGCCGTGTCCATGGGCGACCCCACGGGCATTCCGGCGATCAGCCGGCCGCCCGAGATCAGGTCCAACATGGCGAACTCCTCCGCCACCCGGATCGGCGGGTTGTACAGCGCCAGCGACGCACCCATGACGCAGATGGCGGCGTCGCGGGTGCGCCGGGTCATGGTGGCCGCGATGAGGTTGGGGGACGGCATGAGCCCATAGCCGTTGGCGTGGTGCTCGTTGAAGCACACCCCGTCGAATCCCACCTCGGCCGCGTACTCGGCTTCGTCGAGGAAGTCGTTGTACATGGCGTGGGCCTTGACCGGATCGAACAGGCCCTTGTCGATGTCCACCCAGACCGAGGAGTACTTCTCGGGGAAGTCCTCAGGTAGGTCTGTGTAGGGCATCAAGTGGAACCAGAGCAGCTTCATGCGGCGAGCGACCCCCTTGTCGAACGATGCGATGTAGGAGCCTGCACTATGGCAGACCACCCGCAGCGCGGGAGAAACCTGCCTGCCCACTCGGTGAGCCGCGGCGGCGTCCACAAGTCAGTCCGCGGGCCACGATCGGTGTGCCAGCATGACGCCGCGGCGAGGGGAGCACGATGGGCCTTGAATCCAGTCTCAACTTTCGACGGGTGAGTGACACCGTCACCACGTCGGGCACCGTTGCGGCCGACGGCCTCGGCGAGCTCGGCGCCAAGGGCTATGACCTCGTGATCAACCTGCTGCCGGACAGCAGCGAATACGCCGTTCCGGACGAGGCTGGAATCGTTCGTGACCAAGGCCTCGATTACGTGTACATCCCCATCGACTTCGCCCGACCGAACCACGAGGAATTCGCATCGTTCGCCGCCGTGATGGACGCCAACGTGGGCAAGACAATCCACGTGCATTGCGCGGCCAACTACCGCGTCAGTGCCTTCTACAGCCTCTACGCCATGGCGCAGGGATGGTGGAGCACCGAAGAGGCCGACGAGCATCTGCGCGAGATCTGGACGCAGGGTGATTACCCCGCGTGGAAGGAGTTCCTCGCGGCCGAACGAGCACGCCTCAGCGGCTAGGGCGAGCGGTGCGCGGTCCTCGCCAGTGAGTCGACGTCGACAGTGCGGCTCACCGCCAGCGCGTCGAGAAACGCCCGGTCATGGCTGACCACGATGAACGTCCCCTCGAAGTTGGACAGCGCTTGCTCCAGTTGCTCGATGGCCGGCAGGTCGAGGTGGTTGGTGGGTTCGTCGAGCACGAGCGTGTTCGTACCGACCGCCTGAAAGGTCGCCAGGCAAGCGCGCGTGCGCTCGCCCGGCGACAACGATCCGGTCAACCGTCGTACATGCTCGGGGCCCAAGCCGAATTTGGCCAGCAGTGTGCGGGCTTCGCCGAGCAGTAGACCGCTGCGTTCCAGAAAGGCGTCGAGCAGCGTCTGCGTCGGCGAGTCGAACGCCCCGCGGGTCTGATCAAGCTCGCCGAGGACGACCCCTGGTCCGATCTGCCGCCGGCCGCCGACGAGCGCCAACCGACCCAACATTGCACGCAGCAAGGTGGACTTGCCGCATCCGTTCGGCCCGATCAGCGCCACCCGCTCGCCCCAGCCAATCTCGAGGTCCAGCGGGCCGAGGACGAACGAGCCTTGTCGCACGGTGGCTGCTTCGAGGCGGGCGACCACCGCCCCCGCCCGGGGCGCCTCGGCGAACGACAGGCGGAGCTGCCAGCCCTCCCAGGGCTTGTCCACTGCGTCGAGCCGCTCGAGGGCCCGTTCGCTGGCCCGGGCCTTGGCCGCGAGCTTCTCGGTCTGGACGACTTTGAAGTGTTTGACGAACTTGTCGTTGTCGATCGGCCGCTTCTTGGCCTTGGATGCGCCTTGAGAC
>JAXDQG010000094.1:0-5002 GCA_034667945.1 Acidimicrobiia bacterium
TGGGAGGGCCATCTCGCGCTGACACCTCTGCCGGTCGGGAGCGGGGTCTTGAAATGGCCGGCCTCGACGGCGCGGGCGTGGCGCAGGCCTCGGTGTGGCATCCGATCGCCGCCACGGCTCCTCAGGCCACGACCCGCGGCGCGGGCTTTCCCACGCCGTAGGTGATGTGCGCGTCACACCCGGGCGATGCCAGCAGCGCCACCAGGGGCCGCAGGGCCTCGTGGCGCAAACCTTGTGTCAGCTCGGCCAGGTCGGCACCCGGGACGGACGCCACGCGCATCGCCACCACGGGTTCGTCGCTGGACGCGTCGACGCGCGCGATTGCCTCATCGACATCCACCCGGCGTTGGGCTCGGCGCTCGACCGAATCCTGCAGTGCCGACGCCGTGATCAGCGCCCGCCAGGGCACCGGCTCGGTCGAGCTCAACTCGGCGCTGGCCGCGCGCGTTGGCCAGCGGCGCACCTGAGCCACCAGCCACCAGAGAGCCAGCGCGGCCAGCCCCACCGCCAGCGCCAAGCCAGCGATCCTGGCCTCGGTGCCATGGTCGTGGAACCAACGTTCTGTCGAGGGATCCAACAGCGCCCGTACCCGTCGGTTCTCGCCGAACCAACCGAACCCACGGGCCAGCCCCACGCCGCCGACCACGATCAGCAGCAGGCCGACCAGCGCCAGCAGCACACGGTTGAGCCGATCTATGCCCATGTCACAGCGTCCCCAAGGTCAAGCCGTCAGACCCTCCGCACTCGTACCCGCAAGGCCAGCGGGCGCTGCAGGTGCACGTGCGCCAGGTCGTCCGCCACCCGCTCCCGTACGTATCCCTCGAGCGCCGAGTACTTGCGACGCGTGTCGACCTCGACCACCACGTCCCGTCGCCGCACCTTCGTCCTGGCCTTGCGTACGCCGTCGACGGTGTGAGCCGCCTTGGCCAGGCGCGACTCGAGGGCCCGTCGCTCGATGTCCGCTTCAACCCGGACGGCCTCGTCCGGCGGTTGCTGCCCCGCGACTCGCAGTTCGACCGGTCCCTGCCCATTCGCCTCCGCCTGAACCGCCAAGGCGGCGGGGCGCCGGGGCCACAACTGGGTCAGGAACAAGGTCAGTCCGATCACGCCCGCTGCACCAAAGACGACTCGTACCCACGGGTCATCCCACGATCGCGTGCGGAGCTCGTCCAGCCAGCGCTGCCGGGGGATGACCCACGGATCGTGCCCGGCCCATGCGGCCACGATTTCGACCGCCGCCACCACGGCCAGGGCCAGCATGCACAGTGCGACCAGTGCAGCCAGACCCCGCCGTCCGCTGCGGGGCGTCATGCTGCCCGCTCGCTTGGCGCGGCCGTTCTCGACGAAGCCCGCTCCACCAGCTCATCCACCACGATCAGAACCTCATGGAGGCGGATCCCGGACAGTTCCTCGGTGCGGGCCACCACGTGGCGGACCAATGCGCCCACGGTCCCGGCCAGCGGCGCCGTCTCCGGCAGGGCAACGTGCAGCTCGACATGCAGGGACCCACCATCCACCTTGACCTGACGGGTTCCACCGAGCGCTCTGCGCGCCATGGGAACCCGGGCCAGCCGCATTCCGGGGACCTCGCGCAGGGACGCCGCGGCGAGCTTGGCAATGGCCTCGTCCGCCACGACGGTGATGCCCGGGCCTGGTTGCCGCACACGAGCGGTCATGCTCGCCCCTGCGACCGTGACCGTGGTCGTGACCGAGGCAGCCCCTTCCGCTCCGGCTGCAGACGCCGGCCGCTCATCGAGATTGCCTGGCGCGGCGAGACAGGTAGTCCATCGGGTCGATCTCTCCCTCGGCCACCTTCGCCACGACCCAGCCGATGAAACCGATCAGGGCCACGATCAGCATCGACCCGAACCCGTCCAGCACGAGGGCCAGCCCGAGGATCAGGCCGGAGAACAATCCGACCGTTGACGTGCGCACAAGCTCCTCCTCCGAACTACGACGGTGGGTTGACGGGTTGAGCCACGCTGGTCGTGTCCGCCTCGCCGAGCCACTCGACGTCTTCGACGATCACGTCGACCCGCTTGGGGGCAACCAGCGGACCCACCGCCCGCCGGACTTCCTCGGCGGCCTCGAGAGGAGTGGCCAGGTCGAGTCGAACCACGATGTGCATCTCGACCCGATCGTCGTCCACGCGCACGCCCTCGATGCGGCCGCCGGGGTAGTACGTGGCGATCTCCCCGAGCCGACCGCCGTAGAGCCGCGCCACCGCCGGGACCCGCAACGCGGCGAGAGCCACCTTCAAGGCCTCGCCGGCTCGCCCCGGGGGCGGGACATCGAGCGGCGACGATCCTGGCGGGGAGGACGCGCGAGAAGTAAATGTCCGCGGCGCGCCTTCCGGGCTCGCGGTGGTCAGATCGCTGCTCACGCGACCCGCGGCTGTTGCTGTCGCTGGTCGGACTCGTCCTCGTCACCGAGCCAGATGTCGTCGACGGTGATGTTCACCTCGACCACTTCGAGCCCCGTCGTACGCTCGACACGGTCGATGACGTTGTCCCGCACGGCTTGGGCGACATCAGGGATCGAGACGCCGTAGTCCATGACCAGGTCGAGGTCGATGGCTGCTTGGCGTTCACCCACCTCGACCCGCACGCCCTGTGTCGCCGCCGTGTTGGATCCGACCGGCAGTCGGTCGCGCAGCGCGCCCAGCGCCCGGAGCGCACCTTTGCCCATGGTGTGCACGCCTTCCACCTCACGAGCGGCCAGTCCTGCGACCTTTGCCACCACGGCATCGGCAATCTCGGTTCGACCGCGGGGTGTGGCCAGCTGGGTCCGGCGTTCAAGGGAGCTCGTGCCCCGGACGCTGCTGCGGGAATCTGCAGCGATGGATCCCCCGACGGTGGCGGCTGTGGCGTTGCCGGCGGTCGCCTGCTGTTCGCCCACCGCGCTCTGCGGGCGCTGGGGGGCCTGGTTCTCGGCCATGGTCGGCATGTCCTCTCGTGGAAGTCGGATGGCTGTCTTGAACTGCGACGGCTTGTCTTCGAAGTGGACGGCTTCGCTGCCCGACGAGGGATGGCCGCAGAGGGGCGCCTGTCGGATGGACTCGGTGCTACCCACCGGTCCGATGTTCGATCCGTCGGCACCCGCGACCACGCGGCGTCGTAGTCGTAGTACCACACTGCGTGGTCGTCGCCCGCGAAATCCCATGTCAGGGACGCCCCCGGAAGATCTGCAGACCGGTATGCATCGAATCGACGTCGAATCGCTGCGTACAAAGTCAAGCGCGTTCATTTGCCCAGCTCAGGAGAATTTTTGACGTCGTGGGAGAATCCTCAAAAAAGGCGGTAACGGCGAAAGGCGGCGAATTCCGCGCGTCGTATTCGATGCGCGAATCGACCCGTCATTTGCTCTGCGTGCGATTCGTCCTCGTGCGATTCGTCCTCGTGCGATTCGTCCTCGTGCGATTCGTCCCCGCTTGGCTCCACGCTGCTCCGCTGTCCGATGAGTGGCTCGTCGTCGAGCCGGCCCCGCTCGTGCAGGAGGTAGAGCAGGGCGAGCGATGGTCCGCACAGGACGGCCGCCGCGGCCAACACCACCATGATCGCCACGAGCGTCGGACGAGGCGCGGCCCCCTCGCTGACCGACAGGTGCGTTCCGAGGAGGTACGGGAACTGCGCCGCTCCCCATCCGCACAACACGGCCGACACCGCTGCCACGGCCAGGATGCGCACCGTGTGGGGAGCCACGCTTCGGAGCAGCAGGAGCGCGGCCAGGCCGGTCACCGCTGATGCCAGCACGAAGGGCAGGCCAGGACCACTCAGTCGCTCGAACAGGCGCCTGGCATCGGCATGCAGTACGGCGATGCCGACCAGCGACACTGCGCCGGCCACGACCGACGCGCCGAGCGCCCGTCGCCGGAACCATGCTTCGAGCTCGTGGTCCCGATGACTGCGTGCGTCTGCGGTCAGGAAGATTGCCGCCAGATAGGCACACACTGCCACCGCCAGTGACCCCCCGAGGATGGACGTCGGGTTGACCCAACTGGTCAGCGGGTCGCCGCCGCCGTTGGCGGGCACGCGACCCGAGGCCACGCCTCCGGCGACCGCGCCGAAGCAGAACGGCGTCACGACAGATGAGACCGCGAAGGCGGCGCTGTAGATCCGCTGGGGCGCGGCGCGCACAACCATCTTGCGGAACGCGAAACCCGAGCCGCGCAGCACGATGCCGAGCGCGGCCAGCCACAGGGGCACATAGAGCGTCGACATGACGGCCTGGAAGGCGGACGGAAACCCGGTCCACAGGACAACCAGGCTGAAGATCAACCAGACGTGGTTCGCCTCCCAGACGGGAGCCATGGTGGCGTCGATGAGTTGCCGTGGTCGGCGCCCTCGTTCCACGCCACCGGCCGTCAGATCCCAGAACCCCGCGCCGAAGTCGGCCCCACCCAGCACGCCGTAGAGCACCACGCCGAGGAAGAGCACGGCGGCGGTCAGGTCGCTCATCGGGTCCTCACCCGCGACCACGACCGCTTCGACCCCGAAGAGCTGCCCGGAGGCGCCGGGAGCCGGGCCGGTTCCGGTGGACCGTACGGAACCGGTACCCGGTCGCCCTGTCCACCGCCACGGTCGCGCCGCGCGTCGTCGCCGTCGCGCTCACGCCAATGGGCGCCCATCGTGCGAAGCACCCACACCGTGCCGATGCCCATGGCGGTGTACACGACGAGCACGGCCGTGAACGACCACCACAGGTTGCCGGTCGTGGTCACGGCGTCCCGGGTGAGCAGGAAGCCGACGACCGTCCACGGCTGCCGACCCACCTCGGTGACGACCCACCCGCACTCCAGCGCCACCACGGCCAGCACCCCACATGCGGCCACCGCTCGGAGGAACCACCGGCTCGGCGGCAGGTCGTGACGACGCCGCCAGGCCACCCCGAACCAGCCGGATACGGCGAGCAGCACAACGGAGGCGGCCACCATCACGTCGAACGCGAGGTGCACAGTGCTCATCTGCCGGTTCGTCGGTCGGAAGTCGGGCGCCACGGCGTC
>JAXDQG010000095.1:0-9372 GCA_034667945.1 Acidimicrobiia bacterium
GACATCCACACCCACTACGACGGCCAAGTGGTGTGGGATCCGGCAGTGAGCCCGTCGTCGTGGCACGGTGTCACCTCGATCGTCATGGGCAACTGTGGGGTGGGCTTCGCCCCCGTTCGTCCCGACCGCCACGAGTTCCTCATCAGCGTGATGGAAGGCGTCGAGGACATCCCCGGCGCCGCCCTGGCCGAGGGCGTGACCTTCAACTGGGAGTCGTTCCCTCAGTACCTCGACGCTGTCGAGGCCATCCCCCACGCCATCGACATCGGCGCCCAGATGCCCCATTCGGCGCTGCGGACCTACGTCATGGGCGACCGCGGCCGTGACCACGAAGAGGTCGCCACCCAAGAGGAGATCGCCGAGATGCGTCGCCTCACGCTCGAGGCGCTGCAGGCCGGGGCACTGGGATTCACCACGTCACGGACGATCAACCACCGCGATCGTGAAGGCAACCAGATCCCCACGCTGACCAATGCGCCGAGCGAGCTCTGGGGCATCAGCCAGGCCCTGCGAGACGCCGGTTTCGGCCACCTCGAGATCGTGTCCGACTTCGTCGACCTCGACAAGGAGTTCGAGATCTTCGAAGGCTTGACCGACGCGGGCGATGCACCGCTGTCGATCCTCCTGGTGCAGAACGACCAGAACCCCGCACGGTGGCGCCAGGTGCTCGAGCGCATCCAGGCTGCTCGGGCCAGCGGCAAGGACCTGACTGCCCAGGTCGCCATTCGGCCGGTGTGTCTCCTGCTCGGCCTCGAGTCGTCGATGCACCCCTTCATCACCTGCCCGACCTACCGACGCGAGCTGGCCAACCTCGACCGGGCCGAGCGCGTGGCCCGGATGCGCGAGCCGGCCGTTCGGGCCGCTCTGCTCGACGAGCACAAGAACCGCACCAAGGGGATGTCCGGCATCGTGGCGCAGTCGTTCCACAAGATGTTCCCCCTCGGTGACCCGCCCGACTACGAGCCCGCGCCCGAGCACAGCATCGCCGCCCGGGCCACGGCAGCCGGAATCTCGCCGGCCGAGATGGTGTACGACATCCTGCTCGAACGCGACGGCCGTGAGCTGCTGCTGTTCCCGCTGGCCAACTTCACCGAGGGCAACCTCGACGTGGTGCGCGAGATGAACCTCGCCGAGGGAACCGTGCCCGGTCTTTCTGATGGCGGCGCGCACTGCGGCGTGATCTGCGATGCCAGCTTTCCCACCTACATGCTGACGCACTGGGTCCGTGACCGACCCCGGGGCGAGCGGCTGCCCCTCGAGTACGTCGTGCAGCGGCAGTGTCGCGACACCGCCCGCCAGGTGGGCCTCTACGACCGGGGCACGATCGAGGTGGGCATGCTGGCCGACATCAACGTGATCGATCACGACAGGCTGACCCTGCGGCCGCCCGAGATCACCTTCGACCTTCCGGCTGGCGGACGACGCCTGATCCAGAAGGCCGACGGCTACATGGCCACGATCAAGCGGGGCCAGGTCATCTACCGGGACGGCGAGGCCACCGGCGCGCACCCCGGCCAGCTCATCCGCGGTCCCCAGAAACCCTGAGCACTCGGAGCCACAGCCCCGCGTCGACCGCCGGGGTGGCCAGCCGGTCGGGTTCGACGACCCGGTGAAGGCGCGCGGGCGAAAGCTGGTGGCGGGCTTGATGGCGGCTGTCGTTCTGGCGGCCTGCTCGGGCGGCTCCAGCCGCTCGACTGCCGGCAGCTCCTCGGCTTCGACGCCAGGACCTTCGACGCCAGGACCGACGTCCCGCGCGCCCGCCACATCAGCACCGTCAGCGGCCACGACCGTACCTACCCCTTCGACCACGGCTGATCGCTGCGCAGTAGCCCTGCAGGGTCGTCTGCCCGACTCGATCCCGGCCGATTCGGCCACTGCGCTGGCCTCAGCCCCAGATGGCCGCTTGTTCTATGCCGAGCGGGCGGGGACCATACGAGTGTTCCAAGACGGGGCGTCGCGCCTCTTCGCCAGCGTGGAGACCGTGACCACCGAGCGCGGAGGCGGCTACAGCGAGCGCGGCTTGCTCGGGCTGGCCGTCAGTCCCACCTTCGCCCGAGACCACTTCGTCTACGCCTTTTACTCCAAGGCCGACGGCGTCAATCAGGAGATCATTCGCTGGACCGATTGTGCGGGTGTGGCCTCGGCCCCGACGCCGCTCATACAGCTCCCTGCCGGGTCCGATTGCTGCCACAAAGGTGGGAGGCTGGCCTTTGGTCCCGACGGCAAGTTGTACGTGACCCTCGGCGAAGAACATCAGCCGGCCACGGCGCAGGACACCGGCGACGTGCGTGGAAAGTTGCTGCGTTACAACCCGGATGGGTCGGTGCCGGCAGACAATCCCTTCGGGGCCGGCAACCCGGTATGGGCCTTCGGCTTCCGCAACCTCTTCGGGCTGGCTATTTCGCCCACTGGGCAGATCGCTGTCACCAACAACGGCCCGACGGGTGATGCCGGGAGTCCGTCGACGGGATACGACACGGTCATCCTGAATGTTGCTCGTGGCGCCGGGTACCAATGGCCCAATTGCTACGGCTACAGCCACCCGGTGCGCGGCGGCACGTCGTGCGGCCAGGGGCAGATCGAGCCCGATTGGAGCAGCGAGGCCAGCACGGTCGTCCCGACCGGCGCCACCTTCGTCGACGACCAGGGCCCAGCGGGCACCGCGGGTCGACTGGTGTTCTGCTCGACCGGGCGGGGCATGTTGATCGTCGCGCCCGGCAGCCCGCATGCGACGGTCTCCGAAGGACCGGGGGAGTGCCTGCTCGACGTGAAGCAGGGCCCCGACCACGCGCTGTACTACTCCGACAGCGAGACCATCCACCGACTGGCTTGAGGGGCCAACCTCGTAGAGGGCCACTCTCGTTCAGGCACCACCGGGTGACTTCTGCGTGTGCGCGTGTGCGGCCCGCCTTTCCGGCAGCTAAAACGATGTGCGGGGGAGGTGCGCGATGGCACTCGATGGGGCCACGAGGGCGATCCTCGAACAGATGGCTGCGGCGGGGGGAAAGCCGATCCACGAGAGCACGCCGGAGGAAGTGCGTGCACTGGGCAAGGCAATCGCAGCGTTGGCCGGCCCGGCGCCGGCCATGGCCCGGTCGGAAGACCACGAGATCCCGGTGATGGACGGTGCCATCAGCGTGCGAGTTCTGGTGCCAGTGCAAGGTGCTCGCGGGGTCATCGTCTATCTCCATGGCGGCGGCTGGGTCATCGGGACGATCGACGAATTCGACACCATGGCCCGCAAACTGGCGGAGCGAACATCATGCGCCGTCGTGCTGGTCGCCTACCGGCTCGCGCCCGAGCATCGCTACCCGGTGGCCGTCGACGATTGTTATGCAGCCCTCGAATGGACAGCGGCGAGGCTGGCCGACATCACCGGACGGGACGACGTGCCGCTCATCGTGGCGGGCGACAGTGCAGGCGGCAATCTCGCCGCCGTCATGGCGCTTCGAGCCCGCGATCGCAACGGCCCGAGGGTGGCCTTGCAGGTGCTGATCTACCCGGTGACCGACGCCGATTTCGACCGACCGTCCTATGTCGATCCTGACAATCAGCTTCTGCTGACACGTGAAGCGATGGTGTGGTTCTGGGATCACTACGTCCCCGATGTGGCCCGGCGGGACGAGCCGGACGCGTCGCCGTTGCGAGCTCCGAGCCTCGCTGCCTTGGCCCCGGCGGTCGTGCTCACCGCCGAACACGACGTGCTGCGGGACGAAGGCGAGGCCTACGCAGAGCGCTTGATCGAAGCTGGGATTCCGGTCGATTTCAAGCGGCATGTCGGTCAGACCCACGGGTTCTTCACCCTCCTGTTGCTTCCTGGCAGCGAGCGGGGATTTCAGCAGGTGGTCAAGGCCGTCCGTGCCTGCACGGTTCGGTTCGGCCGGAGCGAACCCGAGCGCCGCGCCAGCTGATCGTCTCGATCAGCTGACGAGCGATATCACCAGAATGGTTCGAAAGAAGGAAGACTCACGCATGGCTTCGACAACTGCGACACGGGAGCTCGATGCGGTCGTCGTAGGCGCCGGCTTCGCCGGGCTGTACATGACCTATCGCCTGCGCGACCAGCTCGGCCTGAACGTGCAGTCCTACGAGGCTGGGGAGGACGTTGGCGGGACCTGGTTCTGGAATCGCTACCCGGGGGCCCGGTGTGACTCTGAGTCGTACATCTACTGCTTCTCCTTCGACAAGCAGCTCATGCAGGACTGGGAGTGGAGCGGGAAGTACCCGGAGCAGCCTGAGATTCTGAGCTACCTCAACCACGTGGCCGACCGCTTCGATCTTCGCCGCAGCTTCAAGTTCGGCACCCGGGTCGTGGCAGCCCATTTCGACGAGACCACCAACCGCTGGGAGATAGAGACCGACCGGGGCGACAAGGTCACAACGCAGTTCTTCATCACCGGTATCGGGTGCCTCTCGGCCGGTCAGGTCCCCAAGATCCCTGGGCTCCACACCTTCACCGGTCCGTGGTATCACACGGGTGCCTGGCCCCACACCGGCGTTGATTTCACCGGCAAGCGCGTGGGTGTGATCGGGACCGGGTCGAGCGGTGTGCAATCCATTCCCGTGATCGCCAAGCAGGCCGAACACCTCTATGTGTTCCAACGGACGCCGCAGTACACCATTCCCGCTCGTCACCACACCGTGGACAAGGCGGTGCTCGACGAGATCAAGAAGGACTACGACGCCATCTACGACAAGGCGCGCTGGTCGCGCGGCGGGATGCCGATCGACCCCATCGAGCGGTCCGCCCTCGCGGTGAGTGACGAAGAGCGCCAGGCGATCTACGAAGAGGCGTGGCAGGAGGGCGGATTCAGGTTCGTGTTCGGCTCGTTCTACGACATCGTTGTCGACCGACGGGCCAACGACACTGCGTCGGAGTTCATCCGCTCCAAGATCCGCGACATCGTGAAAGATCCGGACGTCGCCGACAAGCTGGTGCCCGTCGACCATCCCTTCACCTCCAAGCGGGCGCTGATCGACACGAATTATTTCGATACGTACAACCGCGACAACGTGACGTTGGTCGACATTCGCCACGCCCCCATCGTGCAGATCACACCGACGGGCATTCGCACCGAGGACGGGCAGCACTACGAGCTCGACATCATCGTGTTCGCCACCGGGTTCGATGCGATGACGGGGTCGTTCAATCGGATCGACATCCAGGGGCGGGGCGGCAAGAAGCTGAGGGACAAGTGGGCGGGCGGTCCACTGACCTATCTCGGCGTGTCGACAGCCGGGTTCCCGAACTTCTTCATGATCACCGGCCCAGGTTCGCCCTCGGTCCTCAGCAACATGCCGGTGTCCATCGAGCAGCACGTGGAATGGATCTCCGGGGCCATCGAGCAGCTTCGAGAACAGGGTCTCGATCTGATGGAGGCCGAGGAGAACGCCGAGAACGAGTGGGTCGCCCATGTCAACGAGATCGCCGAGCAGACCATGTTCATGCTCGCGGACTCGTGGTACCTCGGCGCCAACATCCCCGGAAAGCCGCGGGTGTTCATGCCCTATCCGGGCGGTGTGGGCACGTATCGCCAGAAGTGCAACGAGGTGGCAGAAGCCGGCTATAGCGGGTTTGTGCTGGAGAAGAGCGAGGCGGTCTTCACCGGTTGATCTTCACCCGTTAGTCGTCAGAACGGTGCATCGAACCCGGCGCTGAGTCGTTCGATGCGCCAGACGCCATCTTCTTTCCGCATGCTGAGCCGGTAGGGCCCGTTGGTGATCGGCGTCATGGTTCCACCGGTCGAAGCGGTCAGGAGCAGATAGGCATGGGCGATGGCGCTCGTGGTTGTCAACCCATCGACGATGACGTTGGTGAAGATGTGCCGCCGCTGGTCGGTCTGCATTGTCCAGAAGTCGGTCAGGAACGCCACGACGGCATCGCGCCCTTCGAACGGCCCGACCTGGTCCGTGCCGGTGACGACGCCCTCCCACACCGCGTCGGCGGTGAAGCAATCAGCCAGCAATCCGGCCTGCCGCTCGTCATAACCCCAGCCGTAACGATGCACGCACTCGGCGATCATGACGCGATCCGCGGCGCGTTGGCCGTCATTGTCAGCTTCCAGCGGCTTCAGCCGGACGTGGCCGATCTTGGCTGCCCATCCCGGCTCGGGACGTTCTGTCGTCATGAGGTGCCCCCCTTTATCAGGCTTCGATGGTCTGACGCTGTCATGCCGATCCGGCTTCCTTCGGCGAACCGCCCAGCAGTCCGGACTCCCGCAGCTGGGCGATGAGCTCGGCAGGTAGCCCAACCTCGTCGAGGATCTGATCCGTATCCGCCCCGAGTAGCGGCGACGGCCCTTGGGCGCGTGTCGGCGTGCGGCTCATGCGCAGGGGTGGAGCCGGCATCTGATATCGCCCCAGCAGCGGATGCTCCAATTCGATGAGGAAGCCGTTGGCCTCGATCTGTGGATCCCGGAAGACGTCGACGGGGAGGTTGTAGGGCGCGCAGGGCACGCCGGCGGCTCGGAGAACGGTCAACCAGGTGTCGGTGGTCTCCGTGCGGAACAACCTCTCGGCGGCTTCGACGAGCTCGTCCCATTCCTTCGAACCGACGGCCCAACCCTTCTCCTTCGGATGAGGCAGCCCGGTGGCGGCGTGGAACTTGACTTGCAGGGAGGTGCTCAGTGGCGCGCTGGCCACCAGCCCGTCCTTTGTCTCCCAATTACGGAAATAGAGGCGTAGCAGGTGCCGTCCGGTGAGCACCGTGTCGTCGTACAGCGCCCGCTGCTCCTCGAAGGTGGCGCCTTTGGACTGCAGCTCGACAAGATGTGCCTCGAAGCGCTCGAATTCGGGTGGATCGACGTCCTCGAACCGGTGAATGGTCGGCAGCGCGAAGGCCAGCGCCGTAGACAGCAGGTGGGTCTCCACGCGTTGCCCCTCGCCGGTGAGGTCCCGATGGCGCAGGGCAGCCACGACGCCGAGCGCCGAGAGCATCCCCACGCCGGCGTCGTTGTATGCGGGCCGCACGTTCATCGGCACGCCGTGCTCGGTGCGGGCCGTCAGAAAGGAGAGGCCCGACAGTGCCTGCACCAGCGGGTCGAAGCCACCCTCGTCACCCATAGGCCCGGCTGGCCCGAAGGGAACGTGTTGCAGATAGATGAGTCTGGGATTGAAACCCGACAGGTCCTCGTAGCCCAGGCCGTAGCGCGGCACATCGGGCGGCTTGAACGAGACCAGCGCCACATCGGCCCAGCGGATCAGTGCATCGACCACGGGACGAGCCTGATCGGGCTTCGAGAGGTCGAGGCAGACGCTGCGCTTACCTCGATTGATCACGGCAAAGACCTTGGATTCAAACGGAATATCCGAGGCCGCATAATGGCGTGACGGATCGCCAATAGGCGGCTCCACTTTGACCACGAGCGCGCCCAGATCAGACAGCAGCTGACCGCAATAAGGCACGGCATAGTGCTGCGCAAACTCGACGACTTTTACCCCGGCGAGCGCGCCCTTCCCTTCCCCCGTCTCGGTCATGAGCAGCTCCTTCCCCCGGCTGCGTGCGATCGTAGAAGAAGCCTCGCCGTCCACGCGGGTGATCCGGTGCTAGCACGATTGCCGGCTGGTGGCTCCGACCGAGCTCGTCCGATGCTCACCACAACTTCATAGAGCGGCAGTTGGGAGATTCGCGGTGCTCAAGCGTGCGGCCAGCCTGATGATGGTCATCCTGTCGATTTCGGTCTTGGGTGGCCTCTTCTGGGCGGCAGGACGGCCGGCGGAGCCACAACCAGCACCGCGGCTGATGATCCGATCGATCACTCCAGTGTCCAGCGACCGCGACGACCTCGGCCGCCGATCAGCGGGTGCTGAGGTGCGGTTCCTCCGTCTGCATCTGATCGACGAACCAGTGGCGGGCCAGCATCGCCACCTGTTCCAGCGTGCCGGGCTCCTCGAACAGGTGCGTGGCGCCGGGCACGATCTCGAGCCGGGCCTCACCGCGTAGCTTCTCGCGGGCTCGACGATTCAGCTCGATGACCGGGCCGTCGTGCTGCCCCACGACGAGCAGGACAGGCTGCCGTACGAGGTAGAGGAAATCGCTGGCCAGGTCGGGTCGTCCGCCGCGGGATACGACGGTTGAAACCAGGACCGGCCTGGCGGCCGCGGCGATGAGCGCACCGCCAGCCCCCGTGCTGGCGCCGAAGAGGCCTGTGGGCTTCTCGGCCGTGGAGTCGTGCTGGGTGATCCACTCGGTCAGGGCGACCAGCCTCGCTGCGAGCATCGGGATGTCGAAGCGCAGCTTCGGGGTCCGGCGGTCGATCTGCTCCTCCGTCGGAGTGAGGAGATCGACCAGCACCGTGGCCAGCCCGGCCTGCTGGAGCTGCTCGGCGACGAAGATGTTGCGCGGGCTCAGCCGACTGCTGCCACTCCCGTGCGCGAAGAGCACGACGCCTAACGCGCGAGGGGGCACGTGGATGTCGGCCTCCAGCTCGGCACCCCCGGTGGGGATCCGCAAGTTCTCGTGGATGGTGTCCGTCACGGTCATCCTCCGAGCGCTCGAACCGCCGAACGCATGGTCGGCGCAAGCTCGAAGGACAGCATGGCGGCGACCGGCAGCCGGCCGCACCACGGGATCGCGTGGAGCGCCGGAGGCGGGTTAGCGTGCGGGCCGGCGAGGACCAGCTTCGTCAGCTTCGGGGAGTGAGCATGCGCGTCAACGACCTGTTCGGCATCGAGGGCAAAGTCGCCATCGTCACCGGAGGCAGCCGGGGCATCGGCTACATGATCGCCGAGGGTCTGGTCTCGAACGGCGTGCGGACGTACATCACCTCGCGCAAGGCGGCGGACTGCGACGCGGCGGCAGCCGAGCTGTCCAAGCTGGGCGAAT
Organism: Acidimicrobiia bacterium; assembly: GCA_034667945.1. GTDB lineage: Bacteria > Actinomycetota > Acidimicrobiia > Acidimicrobiales > CAIXPF01 > JAXDQG01. The sequence goes on from JAXDQG010000095.1 coordinate 8,825, forward strand.
GCATCTCGATCCCGGCGGACCTGGCGACGGAGGAGGGGCTGGGCTCGTTCGTGGCGGCGTTCACCGAGCGAGAGCCGGTGCTGCACATCTTGGTCAACAACGCCGGCGCGGCCTGGGGAGGGCCGTTGGGCGAGTTTCCCGCCAAGGGCTTCGACAAGGTGATGGACATCAACGTGAAGGCGCCCTTCATGCTGACGCAGGCGTTGTTGCCCCAGCTCGAGGCCGCGGCCGGCCCGGAAGATCCCGGTCGCGTGATCATGATCGGCTCCATCGACGGTGTGGTGGTGCCATTCGGTGACAACTTCTCGTATTCGGCGTCGAAGGCGGGCATCCACATGCTGGCCCGTCACTTGGCGCATCACGTCGTCAAGCGGAACATCACCGTGAACACCATCGCGCCCGGGCCGTTTCGCTCGAAGATGATGGGCTACCTGCTCGACGACCCGGACAGTCGGGCGAGGGTGGCCAAGTTGGTACCTCGCCAGCGGATCGGAACGCCAGAGGACGTCGCCGGAGCCGTGATCTACCTCTCGAGCCGGGCAGGCTCT